>JBGTIG010000402.1:0-12823 GCA_041745755.1 Lysobacterales bacterium | reverse complement strand
GCCCGCGCCTGCGCGGGCAGGCCGCGCCGCCACCAGTGCGTCGACGCGACGATCGGCGCGCACGCCGTAGATCGGCAGCACGATCGCGAGCAAGCCGTACACCGACCCTGGCAACGCGTTGTGCCATCCGCGTGTATCGGGAATGGCGAAAGCGATCGCCATCGACAGCAGCGCGGTGCCCATCATCACGCACATGATCACGATGTCGACCCGCGCGAGCGCGATCTCGGCCGCGTCCAGCGACAGTGCGTCGGCTCTTCGGAGCGCGTGGCGGTTGAGCAGTGCGATGATTCCCGCGAGCGCCGCGAAGCCGCTGCCGTAAATCACCCACACCAGGCGGAACTCCAGCATGCTGTTGACCGCAAGTTCTGTCGGTGCCCAGCCCCCGGTCATGAAATTGAGTCCCGCGGCCATCACCATGCGCAGCGGATACACGTAGAAGAGCGTCACCGCGACCAGCGCAAGGCTCAGCAACAGCACGCGGCCGTCTTCGAGACCGAAGCGCCGGCTGAAGCGATGATGCGCGGTCCAGAACATGGCGACGATGGCGAAGCCCGCGAGAAACGCCGGAAATCGCCTCAACGCGTCTTCGAGTTCGCCGAATGAAGTGGGCATCGCGTCGAACGACACCACCAGCAGGGTCACGGCGAACGCGAATGCGGCGTCCACGAAGGTTTCGAGTCGCGTGACCGCCTCGCCGCGCAGGCGAAAGCCCCCCTCAATGCGCGCTGCATCAAGATTCATGAACCCTCCCGTCGACTGGCGGAGCGGTGACGCTACACTCGACGCACCTTGCGCCGGATTTCACGCCGCATGTTTCACGCCGTTGAACTCAGCAGTGCGAAGCCGGCTCAGTATGCCGAACTTGCGGCGCAGGCGCGTGCGCTGCTCGGGGACGAACGCGACCCGATCGCCAACGCCGCCAACCTGTGCGCCCTCGTCTACAACGCCCTGCGGGACGTCAACTGGTGCGGTTTCTATTTTTTCGACGGCACGGAGCTTGTGGTCGGCCCGTTCCAGGGCAAGCCGGCCTGCGTGCGCATCGCGCTCGGGCGCGGCGTCTGCGGCACCGCTGCTGAGCTCCGCAGGACACAAGTGGTCGCCGACGTGCTGGCCCATCCGGATCACATCGCCTGCGATGCCGCGTCGCGTTCGGAGCTCGTGGTGCCGCTGGCGGCGCGTGACGGCCGCCTCATCGGGGTGCTGGATCTCGACAGTCCGAAACTTTCGCGCTTCGATGAGGAGGATGCGCGAGGGCTCGAGGCGCTGGCAGGGATCTGGATCGATGCGAGCGTCAACGCCCGTGGCTGACACCCGCGGATCGACTTCCACGGCTGTCGCCCGCCGCCTCTCTGGTGCCGGCCGATGGGGAGAACGACATGACTGACAAGGAAAGCCAGGACACCGGGGGCAGGACGATGCCGGAAAGCGACCGCAAGGACAGCCGGAAGGACAGGCTCAGCAACATCGGGCCGAAGTCCGCCGCCTGGCTTCGGCAAGTGGGCATCCGCACCATCGAGGATGTGCGCGCGATCGGCGCGCTCGCGGCGTACCTCAAGGTCAAGCGGGCGGGTTTCAAGCCCGGCCTGAACGTGCTCTACGCGCTCATCGGTGCCGAGCGCGAACAGCCGATGAACAGCCTGACGCCCGAAGAGAAGGCGGCGCTGGTACTCGAGGTAGCCGCGTTCGACGAAGCCCAGAAGCAGGCCCGGAAGCAGATATTCGAGGTTCGCGATGTCACCGCGGAGCGCACGGCGCAGGGGCCCAAACACCAGCGACTGCGCACGGCGCGGGACAGTGGCGGCCGCAGGCCGCAATCCCCCGGAGAGACGCCGCGGAACGATACCCGGGATGCCCGCGATCCCATCGGCGCAGACGAATCGGGCTCCGACTCGCGCGATCCGATTTGAGTCCTGCGTCTCAAGGCGTGGGGCGACTAGTGGGGGCGGTGATGCGCGATGTCACGGCTTGCATCGAGCAGACGTGACCCCAGATTCGAAAAAGCTCATTGCCGCGCAGGGTGTCTGCGCGGCTTTTGCATCTGATCCGGAGTAAATCATGACAACAGAATTTTCACGCGTGCGCGCGGGTGGCCGCAGCGCGCCGGGCATGGGGCCTGCATTTACCCTTGCCCTTGCCCTGGCGATCCTGGTGACTGTCGGTGGCTGCGACCGGATAGGAACTTCCGGTGCAGAGAACAAGGCCACGCCCGCAGCCGCGAAAGGCAGCGCGGCGGTGCCGGCGACGCCACCGACGCCGTACGTGCGCGGTTCCCTGCCCGATTTCGCGGCGCTGGTGGAAAGCCAGGGTCGCGCAGTCGTCAACATCCAGACGCGGCGAACCCTTGTCGATCGCGTGGGCCCGCGCGGTGGACGCGGCGTGCCTGAATGGTTCGACGACGGACAGGAAGGCGGCGGCAATCCGTTCGAGGACTTCTTCCGCCAGTTCGGCCAGCAGCATCCGCCGATTCCGCAGGAGGGCGCCGGATCAGGTTTCATCATCAGTGCAGACGGCTACCTGCTGACCAACGCCCACGTGGTCGACGGCAGCGACGACGTCACGGTCAAACTCACCGATCGCCGCGAGTTCCCCGCCAAGGTCGTGGGCTCCGACAAGCGCACCGACGTGGCGCTCCTCAAGATCGAAGCGACGGGACTGCCGATCGTGCGGCTGGGCTCGTCGTCCGACGTGCGCGTCGGTGAGTGGGTGGTGGCGATCGGTGCGCCGTTCGGGTTCGAGAACTCGGTGACCGCAGGCATCGTCAGCGCCAAGGCGCGCTCGCTGTCGGCCGATACCCCGGTGGCGTTCCTGCAGACCGATGTCGCGGTCAATCCCGGCAACTCCGGTGGACCGCTGTTCAATCTCAACGGCGAGGTGGTCGGCATCAATTCGCAGATCTTCTCGCGATCGGGCGGGTATCAGGGTATTTCGTTCGCGATCCCGATCGACGTGGCTATCAACGTGCGCGATCAGTTGGTGGAAACCGGCAGCGTCAGTCATGGTCGAATTGGTGCAGTGGTGCAGCAACTGACGCAGGAGTTCGCGACGAGTTTCGATTTGCCGGGCCCGAACGGCGCGCTGGTCGCGCAGGTCATCCCGGGCAGCGCGGCTGCCAAGGCCGGCTTGCGCGAAGGCGACGTGATCCTGCGCGTGGGCGATGCCACCATCGACGAGTCGGGGCAGGTGCCCGCGATCATCAGCGCCATGCGGCCCGGTACCCGCACCACGTTGACCGTTCAGCGCGACGGCAAACCGCGCCAGCTAGACATCACCATCGGCGCGGCCGAGGATGAGTCCCCGGCGCTCGCGGCGCGAACCGATCCTCCGCAGGAGCGTTCCGCGCAGATGGACGCAAGGCTGGGTCTCCAGCTGCGTCCGCTGTCACCCGCGGAGTCGCGTCGCCTCGACGTGGAAGGCGGCATGCGCATCGAGGGGGTCGACGGCAACGCGCAGGCGGCCGACCTCCGGCCCGGCGATATCCTGCTGCGCATCAACGGCGTGCCGGCGCTCGACATGAACGCCGTCAAGGCCGAGATCGCCGACTCGGAAGATCACGTCGCACTGTTGATCGAGCGGGACGGCCAGCGCTCTTTCGTGCCCCTGCGCATCGACAATGGATGATGAGGCGACGCCCGCCCTGATGGCGCGCTCCCCGAGAGCGCGTTGGGGCGTAGGCGGGTCTCCCGCCCAATCTTCGGGTGGGCGGACTCGCTCGCGCTCCACCGTCGCGTCGCGAGGCTGGTTGTAGATTCCGCCGTCCTGGCATCCTGACCCTTCACGGAGACCGTCCATGAGCCCTACCGCCGCGACCGCCACGCTCAACGACCTGATCGAGGTCACGCGTGACGGACAGCGCTTCTATGAGGAGGCGACCGACAAGATCGAGGACGAGACCCTGCGCGCGCTGTTCCTGCGCCTCATCGAATCGCGCCGCGCGCTGATCGAAGAACTCTCGACTTTCGTCGCCTCGCTGGGCGACACGCCCGCCGTCGGCGGCACTGTCGGCGGCACTCTCCGCACGCTGTACGGCGAGCTGCGCGCCGGGCTGGCAGCAGATCGCAGCGCCGGGTTCGTGGTCCAGCTCGAGGATGCGGAGGATCACCTGATACACGCCTTCGAGCATGCCATCGCCAGCGATCCCGAACCCCGGGTACGCGAGATCCTGGCGCGCCACTTCCCGAAGGTGCGCGCCATGCACGACGAGATGCGCAACCTCAAGCGCAATCTCACCGAATAGCCAGATACCGCCCCGCGCAGCAATGCACGATCAGCGGGGCTAGTATCGCCCAGTCAATCCACACGGATTTCGCATGGTTCGACCAGCAGGATTGTGGTTGGCGTTGCTACTGGCAGGCTGCGCTGGGCATACCACCCAGTCGTCGCCGCGCGACGTCGCCGCTATCGAGGCCGAGGCGCGCGCCCTCATGCGACGCGAGCAGGTGCAGGGCCTCGCCTTTGCGGTCGTCGAGGATGGCCGGGTGGTGCACGTCGCGGCGCTCGGTGCGCGCAACGTCGAACGCGGGCTGCCGCTCGCGCGCGACACGATCCTCTACGGCGCCTCGCTCACCAAGGCAGCGTTCGCCTACCTGTTGATGCAGCTGGTCGACGAGGGGCGGCTCGACCTCGATGCGTCGATTGCCGACCTGTTGCCCAGGCCCTTGCCCGAGTACGAGGAGTTCAAGGCTCTCGCGGAAGACGAGCGCTGGCGGCAATTGACACCGCGAATACTGCTCACGCACACCAGTGGCTTCGCCAACTTCCGCTGGCTCGAACCTGACGGGAAGCTGCGCTTTCACCATCCGCCCGGCTCCCGCTACGGCTATTCCGGCGAGGGCTTCTACCTTCTGCAGCTCATCGTCGAGGAGGGTCTGGGTCTTGACGCCGGCAAGGAAATGCAGACGCGGGTGTTCGATCGATTCGGCATGACGCGCACGAGCATGCAGTGGCGCGCCGACTTCGCCTCGAACCTGGCCGACGGCTACGGCATCGACGGGAAAATGGAGCCGCACGACGAGCGCAGTTCGGTGAGCGCCGCGGGCTCCATGGATACGACGATCGACGACCAGGCGAGGCTCTGGGCCGGGATCATGCGCGGCGATGGACTCAGCGCACAGGCGCGCGCCGAGCTGGTGCGTCCGCAGTTCGCGATCGCCTCTGCGCACCAGTTTCCGACGCTGACCGCTGGTGACGCGGTCGCTGCCAATGCCGGCGTCGGCCTCTCCGCCGGGCTCGGGGTGGTCACGTTCGAGGACGCGAGCGGTCCCGCCTGGTTCAAGGGGGGGCATAACGACACGACGGGCAACATGGTGATCTGCCTCGAGGCCTCGAAGCGCTGCGCCGTGATGCTTGCCAACGACGTGCGCGCCGAGCGCATCTATCCCGAGCTGGCGCGGGTGCTGATCGGCGATACCCGCATGCCCTGGCGGTGGGAATACAACTTCCCGAAGTAACCCGGCATCGTGGTCCGCGCCTGCCACGGCGATCCGGCTTCTCCTTCCCGACAGCGGATCGCTGGTGGCACGAACGGGCGGAGCTTGCGGAAGTCGCGCCGCTCCGCATACTGCGTGCATGGGCGCGACCGAGACTTCGAGGACACCCCGCGCGAGCCACCTCGATCGGCTCGAGGCGGAAAGCCTGTTCGTGCTGCGCGAAGTCGCGGCCGGCTTCCGCAATCCCGTGCTGCTCTATTCCATCGGCAAGGATTCCTCGGTGCTGCTGCACCTGCTGCTCAAGGCGTTCGCACCCGCGCGGCCACCGCTGCCCTTGCTGCACGTCGATACCACGTGGAAGTTCCGCGAGATGATCGCGTTCCGCGATCGGCGGATCCGCGAGACGGGCCTCGAGCTTCGCGTGCACGTCAACCAGGAGGGCGTCGCGCAGGGCATCGGCCCCCTCTCGCATGGCGCCGCGGTACACACGGACGTCATGAAGACGCAGGCACTCAAGCAGGCGCTCAGTCAGTACGGATTCGATGCGGCAATCGGCGGTGCGCGTCGCGACGAGGAAAAATCGCGTGCGAAGGAGAGGATCTTCTCGTTTCGAAGCGCATCGCATCGCTGGGACCCGAAGCAGCAACGGCCCGAGCTCTGGAATCTCTACAACACGCGCGTCAATGCGGGGGAATCGGTCCGCGTGTTTCCGCTTTCCAACTGGACCGAGCTCGATGTGTGGCTCTACATCCACCGCGAGAAGATTCCCGTGCCGCCGCTGTATTTCGCCGACACGCGGCCGGTGGTCGAGCGCGGGGGCATGCTGATCCTGGTGGACGACGACCGGTTGCCGCTGCGGGCCGGGGAAGTTCCTGTCATGCGCCGCGTGAGATTCCGCACGCTCGGCTGCTATCCGCTCACGGGCGCCGTCGAATCGGACGCCGACAGCGTGGAAAAGATAATCGCCGAGATGCTGCTCACGACGACAAGCGAACGCCAGGGCCGCGTCATCGACCACGACCCCGCCGCGTCGATGGAACAAAAGAAGCAGCAGGGTTACTTCTGATGGCATCGGCGCCGCGTGATGCCGACGCCCCCGCGCATCTCGCGGTGGCCGACTATCTCGCGCGGGACGGGGAGCGGGAACTCCTGCGTTTCATCACCTGCGGCAGCGTGGACGATGGCAAGAGCACCCTGATCGGACGCCTGCTGCACGACACCGGGTCCCTGTACCGGGATCAGGCGGACGCGCTGGCCGCCGACAGTCACCGTCACGGGACGCAGGGCGCGTCGGTCGACTACGCGCTGTTGCTCGATGGACTCGCGGCCGAACGCGAACAGGGCATCACCATCGATGTGGCCTACCGGTACTTCGGTACCGCACGTCGGCGTTTCATCGTGGCGGATTGTCCGGGCCACGAGCAGTACACGCGCAACATGGCCACCGGCGCCTCCACGGCGGACGTCGCCGTCGTGCTGGTGGACGCCCGCAAGGGCCTGCTCACGCAGACACGGAGGCACAGCTACCTCCTGTCGTTGTTCGGCATCCACCGGGTGTTGCTCGCGGTCAACAAGATGGACCAGGTGGGTTTCGATCGGGGCGTCTTCGAAGCCATCGAGACCGCCTATCGTCAGCTGGCCGCGCAACTGGATCTGTCGCAGGTGACGTCCGTGCCGATGTCGGCTCTGCACGGCGATAATCTCGTACATCGCTCACCCGCCATGCCCTGGTACGCCGGGCCGAGCGTGCTCGAGTATCTCGAGAGCGTCGAGGTGGGACGCGTCGATCGGCCCTTGGGTTTCCGCATGCCCGTGCAATGGGTGAGTCGCCCCGATCGGGCTGCCCCCGGACGCGATTTCCGCGGCTTCGCGGGCACGGTCGCAGCGGGCGCGGTGCGCGTTGGCGACGCGGTGCTGGCACTGCCCTCGGGCCGCGCATCGAGCATCGCCCGCATCATTGCGCCGGACGGCGATGTCGACTCGGCAAGCGCAGGCGCTGCGGTGACGCTCACGCTCGCGGACGAGATCGACATCAGTCGCGGCGACGTAATCGCCGGTGCGCTCGATCCGCCACCGGTCGGGGACCAGTTTGCCGCGCACCTGCTCTGGATGGGCGACGAGCCGCTGCTGCCGCATCGCAGCTATTGGCTGAAAGTCGGCGCCCGCACCGTCAATGCCAGCGTCACCGCGATCAAGCACCGGATCGATGTCAATACGCAGGAGCAACTGGCCGCGCGAAACCTCGAGCTCAACGAGGTGGGTTACTGCAACCTCCATCTCGATGAGCCGATCGCTTTCGAGCGCTACGCCGACAATCGCACGCTCGGCGGCTTCATCCTGATCGATCGCCAGAGCAACGCGACCGTCGGCGCCGGCACGGTGGATTTCGCGCTCCGACGCGCCGCCAACCTTCACTGGCAGCCGCTCACCGTCGACCAGTCCGCGCGCGCGCGCGCCAAGTCGCAGGTCCCGCGCTGCGTCTGGTTCACGGGCCTTTCGGGATCGGGCAAGTCGACCATCGCCAACCATGTCGAGAAGCGGCTGCTTGCGCTCGGACATCACACCTATCTGCTGGACGGCGACAACATCCGCCACGGGCTCAACAAGGATCTCGGCTTCACGGACGAGGACCGCGTCGAGAACATCCGCCGAGTCGCCGAAGTCGCCCGCCTGATGGTCGACGCCGGACTCATCGTCCTGGTCAGTTTCATCTCGCCCTTCCGTTCGGAGCGCGATGCTGCGCGCGCGTTGTTCGACGAAAGCGCGTTCATCGAGGTATTCGTCGATACGCCGATCGAGGTCGCCGAAGCGCGCGACGTCAAGGGACTGTATGCCAAGGCGCGGCGTGGCGATCTGCCGAACTTCACCGGAATCGATTCACCCTACGAAGTCCCCGCGCATCCCGAGCTCGCGCTCGCTACCACGGAGGATTCGGTCGAAACGCTGGCAGATCGTGTCGTCGCGCGCGTGCTGGCGTAACCGGCCTGACCGGGGCTGGCTCGACCTGAAGCCCGGGCAGAAGATGCCCTGCTGGCTGGCGATCGCCCCACTGGGCCCGCCGGCGCGGGATGATTCCCCGTTCGCGGCCGACCCTGGAAGCTGACAGATGCCCACATCCCCGCATGGCTCTCCGGAACTCGTGAGGCGCCCGCAGTGGCAGGCGCTGATGCGCCACGCCGAGTCGCAGCGCGGCGTGCACCTGCGCGAGCTGTTCGACGCGGATCCCGCGCGCGGCGATCATCTCAACGTCGAAGCCGCCGGCATCTACCTCGACTATTCCAGGCAGCGGCTGGGCGGAGAAACGCTGCGTCTGCTGCAGGAACTCGCGCAAGCCTGCGGACTTGCGGAGCGCATCGCAGCGATGTTCCGCGGCGACCGCATCAACACCACAGAGGACCGCGCGGCGCTGCACGTGGCGCTGCGCGCCCCCGCCGGCGCCGAGTTCATCGTCGATGGCCGCAATGTCATGCCCGACGTGCACGCGGTACTGGACCGCATGCACGCGTTCGCCGAGCGCGTACACAACGGTACGTGGACGGGATTCACGGGCCGGCCCATCCGCAATATCGTCAATATCGGCATCGGTGGCTCGGACCTCGGACCGGTGATGGCCTTCGAGGCGCTTCGCCACTACAGCCGGCGCGACCTGAGGTTCCGCTTCGTCTCCAATGTCGACGGCAGCGATCTCGTCGAGGCCACGCGCGATCTCGACCCGGCCGAGACGCTCTTCATCGTGTGCTCGAAGACCTTCACCACTCTCGAGACGCTCGGCAACGCGCGCGCCGCCCGCGCGTGGTGCGTAGAGGCGATCGCGCCGGGCGACAGGGGAACCCAACGTCGACCCGCCGCCGACGACAGCGACGTGGTGGCGCGGCACTTCGTCGCGGTGTCGAGCAACGCCGAGGCTGTCCGCGAGTTCGGTATCGACCCCGCCAACATGTTCGGGTTCTGGGACTGGGTGGGCGGCCGCTACTCGATGGAGTCGGCGGTCGGGCTATCCACGCTCCTGGCGATCGGATCGGAGCATTTCCGCGCGATGCTCGCCGGCTCGCACGCGATGGACGAGCATTTCCGGCATGCCACGGCGTCGGCGAACGTGCCCGTGCTGATGGGACTGATCGCGATCTGGAACACCAACTTCCTCGGCGCCGGGACCCTCGCGGTCCTGCCGTATTCGGCGTATCTCAAGCGCTTTCCCGCGTACCTTCAACAGCTGGCGATGGAGAGCAATGGCAAGCGCGTCACCCGCGAGGGCGTGCCGGTGGATTACGCGACCGGACCCATCTACTGGGGCGAGCCCGGCACCAATGGCCAGCACTCTTTCTACCAGCTGATCCACCAGGGCACGCACCTCGTGCCCTGCGACTTCATCGGATTCTGCGAGGGATTGAGCCCGCTCGACGGGCAGCACGACCACCTGATGGCGAACCTCATCGCGCAGGGCGAGGCGCTGGCGTTCGGCAGGACCGCCGAGGAAGTCGGCGGCGAAGGTGTTGCCACGAGCCTCTTGCCGCATCGGACGTTCGAGGGCAACCGGCCGAGCAGCACCCTGCTGGCCAGGCGGCTCACACCCCATACCCTGGGTGCGCTGGTTGCGCTGTACGAGCACAGCGTGTTCGTGCAGGGCGCGATCTGGAACATCGACTCCTTCGACCAGTGGGGTGTCGAGCTCGGCAAGGTGCTGGCGAAGCGCGTCGCTGCCGAGATCGCGGACAGCAATGAACCTGTGCTCGAACACGACAGCTCCACCAATGCGCTGATCCGGCGTTACCGGCGAATTCGGCGTGGCGGTGCGTGAGTCACCCGTCGCGGCAGCTCATGAAAGGCCGGGGTGGGCAAGCGTCGAAGCCGACCCGGCCGAACTCATTCGCATTCCCTGCACGTGGCGCGCAGCGATACTCTCGCTGCGCACGATGGCGCACGCGGCCGCAGCCCATCCTCGTGAAGGTCCTCGACACCTGCTCGACGATCCCGTCCCCGGCGACCGGAGCCAGACATGAAAACGTTCATCGGCAAGTACTGGAAGGGTTTTGCGGTGCTGCTCGGCCTGATCGCACTTTCGATCGCGGCATCGTTGCTTCCGCTTGGCGACTGGATCAAGACCCTCAGCGCCTGGGCGGACCAGCTCGGTCCATTCGGCATCGTCGTGTTCGCGCTCGTGTACGCGGCGGCGACGGTGTTGCTCATCCCCGGATCCGCGTTGACGATCGCCGCAGGCCTCGTGTTCGGCGTGGGGCTCGGATTCGTGGCCGCGTGGAGCGGCGCGGTACTCGGCTCCGCGCTCGCGTTCCTGATCGGGCGCCATGCCGCGCGATCGAAGATCGAGGAGAAGACCCGGGGCGACAGCAAGTTCAAGGCGATCGATGAGGCGATCGGCAAGCAGGGCTGGAAGATCGTCGGCCTGCTGCGGCTGAGCCCGCTCATTCCCTTCAACGTCAGCAACTATTTCTACGGCATCACCAAGGTGGGATTTTGGCCCTACGTGTTCGCGAGTGCGGGCGGGATGATCCCGGGCACGCTGCTCTACGTGTATCTCGGCGCCGCCGGCAAGGCCACGTTGAGCGGGGGCGAAAAGCTGACGCCCCTGCAGATCGGTTTTTTCGTCGGCGGCCTGCTGGTCACTATCGGCGTCACCTTCTGGGTCACCCGCATCGCCAAGCAGGCGCTCGAGGACTCGGGCGCCACCACCGGCGAATCCAGGAATCGGGAGTCCGGGCGCTAGGAGCGTTTGCCCGGGGTTCGGGCTTCGCGCGCAGCCGCCTTCAGTAGTTTGACTGCAATCCGTACGCGGTTTGCCATGGCCTCCGCCCGACTTCATCGCAAACCTTCGGCGTAAAGTCACCGCCGCGGACTGAGACGGTTGCTCGCCGACATCTCGACCGGAAATCGACTCGACCGCGAAGTCGCGCGCCCATCCGGCGATGTGTTTGTCGAAGCGGGGAGGCATGTGTAGGATAGTGTGTAGGAGGTGACACATGGCCACCAATCTTGCGCTGGATCCCGCGCTGGTCGAGCGCGCGCTCGCACTCAGCGGTGAGCGGACCAAGAAGGCGGCGGTAACGCTGGCGCTGGAGGAGTTCGTGGCCCGTCGCAAACAGCGTGGACTGCTCGAGCTTATGGGCAAGCTCGAATGGGACACGAACTACGACTACAAGAAGGAACGCCAGCGCCAGTGAGCCTGCTGGTCGACACATCGGTCTGGTCGCTGGCATTTCGGCGCGATGCGCCGCCCGATGTCGCCGAGGTCGGCGCCTTGCGATCGGCACTCGATCGAGGCGACTCAATCGTCTGCACGGGGCTGGTGTTGCAGGAAGTCCTGCAGGGCTACTCCGGTGCCCGATCGCGGGATCGGCTGCTCGAGCATTTCGCAGCCCTGCCGAACATCGTTCCGGACCGCGAAGATCACGTCGATGCTGCCGACCTGCGGAATCACTGCCGTCGGCACGGCGTGCAACTCGGCACCATCGACGCGCTGATCGCGCAGCTCTGCATTCGACATGACCTGACCTTGCTCAGCACCGATCGAGATTTCGCAAACGCTGCTCAATACTGCGCTTTGCGCAACTGGCACTTGCCTTGACGTTCCTCGCCGAACTCCAGCGCCGCAATGTCATTCGCATGGCTGGGCTGTACCTCGTCGGCGCGTGGCTGATCGTGCAGGTGGCGGAGACGCTGCTGCCGCTCTACGACACGCCGGGTTGGGTGCTGAAGGTTCTGGTGCTGCTGCTAGCGCTGGGCTTCGTGCCGGCGATGGTGTTTGCCTGGGTGTTCGAGTTGACGCCGGACGGACTCAAGCGCGACGCCGACATCGCCCCCGGGCAGTCGATCGCACCGCAGACCGCGCGACGCATGGATCGATTGATCGTGGCTGGGTTGCTGGGCGTGGTAGCCCTGGTCGCGGCGGACCGGTTCTGGCCGCGAAGCGAAAGGGGGTCAAGCGAAAGGGGGTCAGAGTCATTTTCAGGCGCGGGCAAGTCGCCGGTTGCGGAGGAAAGCGGGCCGGAAAATGACTCTGACCCCCTTTCGCCCCCAAACGCGCCGCCGAACTCGATCGCCGTCCTGCCCTTCGTCAACATGAGCGCGGACAAGGACAACGAGTATTTCTCGGACGGAATCTCGGAGGAACTGCTCAACGCGCTGGCGCAGGTCGAGGGTATGGGCGTGGCCTCCCGCACTTCGTCGTTCGCCTACAAGGGCAAGACCGACCTCGGCGCCGGCGCCATCGGACGCGAGCTCAAGGTCGCGCACATCCTCGAAGGCAGCGTGCGCAAGTCGGGCACGCGCGTGCGCATCACCGCGCAGCTGATCGATGCCGCCAACGATCGGCACCGTTGGTCCGAGACTTTCGACCGCGAGTTGACCGACATTTTCGCGATCCAGGACGAGATCGCCAA
>JBGTIG010000401.1:0-3842 GCA_041745755.1 Lysobacterales bacterium | reverse complement strand
GCGCCGGCAGCGTGGCGGCGGACCCCGACGTCTTCAGCGGAGCCGAACTGCTGGCGCTCGGCCGCGAGGAGGAACCGCCGCCGCCGTTGCTGCGGCGACTGCGCAACCTGACCCGTGTCCTGCTGCAGCCGCATCTTGGGGATCGCGCCCTGCGCTCCTCGCAGATGTTGTTGCGCGCCAGCGCCCCGTCCCAGACCGGATACGCACCCGGGTCCGGCGTCGGCCCCGACAGGGCGGACGATTCAGCCCCGACGCAAGAGCGCAAGCAGCTCTTCGCCGCAACGTAGAGCGTCGGCTGCCGGGCGGCGCCACCAGCGGGACTGCGGAACTTCCCGGCGCAAGGCGTCCACTGCCGCGTCCAGCGCCGCGGCGCCGCAGAAGCCACAAGCCGAGTGCAGCCGATGCAACGCATCCGCGAGCGCAGCAGCGTCCTCGATACTGTCCCTGGATTCATCGATGGGCGAGACCTCGAGAATTTCCCGCAAGGGCCGCAGCAGCGCCGGCAGTTCTTGCGCAAGCAGGGCGCGCAGCGATTCGACGGTCGACATCGAGCCGCAGACCGCGAGCGCCGCGGCGTCGTCGAGCGCCGGAAGTCGCGGCGAGTCCGTCGTGGCCGGGGTCAACGTTTCCGCGCGCCCACGTGCCGGTGCTGCCGGGTCGCCCGAGGCCCCCGCGATGGGCGGGATCGATTCCAGCAGCACGGTCAGGGGCAGGGGCTTGCGCAGCACCGTGAGGAATCCTGCCTTGATCAACCGCCGGCGAACCGATTGGTCGACTTCCGCGCTCAACGCGATCGCGCAAGGCCGAGGCTGGTGGATGCCCGCGTCAAGTCGCAGAAGCGCGGCGACTTCGAACGCGTCGCCATCCGGCAGGTGCAAGTCGCAAAGCACCAGATCCGCTGTGCACTCCGCAGCGACCCGCGCGGAAGCGACGTCGCTGGCGGTCACGACAGTCCAACCCGCTGCCGCGAGCGCTTCGGCGAGAAACTCCCGCGTCACCGGCTCGTCCTCGATCACCAGTGCACGCGGACGTCCGGGAGGTTGCCTGCTGTCGAAGCTGCGCACCATTGTCCGAGTCTCGCAGCATCGGCAAGCGGCTGCAGCGACCTTCGACGCCGGTCGGTAAGATCAGGTTTCTGCCGAAGGAGCGATGCCACGATCCGCATGAGGGACCCCCGCCCATGGTAAGGCGACGCGCAGTGCGCGCGCCCGGGCCCGAGATCGCGGTCGACATCACCGGCCTCACCCACGACGGTCGTGGCGTGGCGCGTGCCGAAGGCAAGGCCATGTTCGTCGCCGATGCCCTGCCGGGCGAGCACGTGCTGGTCCGGCGCACGCGCAGGCACCGCCAGTTCGACGAGGCCGAACTGGCAAGCGTGCTCAAGAGCAGCCCGGACCGGGTGACGCCCCCATGCCCTCACTTCGGCGTGTGCGCCGGTTGCGTCATGCAGCATCTCGATCCCGCAGCGCAGGTTGCGGCCAAACAGGATGCGCTGCGGGAGAATCTCCTGCGCGTCGGCAAGCTCGAGCCGCGCGCATGGCTGCCTCCGCTGCGCGGCGACAGCTGGGGTTACCGCCGTCGCGGGCGACTCTCTGCGCGATTCGTCGACCGCAAGTCGCGGCTGGTGCTGGGTTTTCGCGAGCGCAACGGCAAATTCGTCGCTGACATCGACACCTG
This sequence comes from Lysobacterales bacterium, assembly GCA_041745755.1. Lineage (GTDB taxonomy): Bacteria > Pseudomonadota > Gammaproteobacteria > Xanthomonadales > Ahniellaceae > JBBQNY01. The sequence continues at coordinate 2,165 of JBGTIG010000401.1, read as the reverse complement.
TGCCGTGGCTGTACCCGTCATCGGCACGCGCGTGCGGCAACTGGCGGATGTGCTCGACAAGCTCAGCGTCGCCCGGCAGATCCCGCAGGTCGAGTTCGCGGCGGGGGATACCGGCAGCGTGATCGTGGTGCGCGTGCTCGCTGCCCCGACCGCAGCAGACCGCAAGTTGCTGCTCGAATTCCAGCACGGAACGGGCATCTCGGTTCTGCTGCAGTCCGGTGGCCCCGAAAGTGTGGAGGCGCTGGACGGCAGCGTGCCGCAGCTCGAATTCACCGTGGATGCGGGTGAGGTGAGCCTCTCGTTCGCTCCCCTCGACTTCGTGCAGGTGAACGCGTCGATCAACGACCGCATGATCGCGCATGCCATGGCACTGCTTGACCCGCGTCCGGGGGACCGTGCGCTCGACCTTTTCTGCGGGCTCGGCAACTTCACGCTGCCGCTCGCGCGCCGCTGCGAGCACGTGGTGGGCGTCGAGGGGGATCGCGACCTGGTGGCGCGCGCGCAGTCCAACGCCGCGCGAAACGGTATTGCCAACGCCGATTTTCTCGCCGCTGATCTGTTCGCGGCGGCACGCGATGACGCGTTCGCGCGGGACGACTTCGACTTGCTCCTGCTCGATCCACCGCGCGCCGGTGCGCAGGAAATCCTGCATCTCCTGCCGCGCAAGCGGGTACGGCGGGTGGTGTACGTTTCGTGCCACCCGGCTTCGCTGGCCCGGGACGCGGCGATTCTGTGCGCAAGCCAGGAGTTCGAGCTCGCGGCCGCCGGTGTCATGGACATGTTTCCGCATACGGCCCACGTGGAATCGATCGCCGTGTTCGATCGGCGTTGAATGGCCATCGCAACGGGCATGGGCGCCCAGGAGTCTGGGCGGCAGAAGCCGTCCGGTCTGCAACGGCGCTATCGATGGCCGCAGAAAGCGCTCGAACTCGTTAAATTCCTACGGGTATTCGCCTCGTTCGATCACTTCCTGCGACCATCGCCATCACCGATTCGCCGCGAACGTTCCTGCCGCCCAGACTCCTGGCCTGGTTCGCGAAGTCGGCTGCCTCGACGCTCCAGATGCAAGGTCGAAAGCCAAGGGGCGATTGCAGTCCCGAAGACTTCTGCCGCGCAAACGCCGGCTCACCTACAATCGGGAGGTTGCCTGTGACCCTCGAGTCGTTCCAGCCATGCTGATCATTGCCCTTGCGGGAACCGAGCTCTTGCCCGCCGAGCGCGAGTGGCTCGGCCACGCCGCGACCGCAGGCGTCACCCTCTTCTCAAGGAACTTCAAGAACAGGCTCCAAGTCACCGGTTTGATTAAAGATATTCGCGACGCCAGCCCTCGGCCGCTGTTGGTTTGCGTCGACCAGGAAGGGGGCACGGTCCAGCGTTTCCGCGGCGATTTCACCGACCTTCCACCGCTGGCGGCACTCGGCGCGATGTATGGGGAAAACCCCGCCGCGGCCACGGAACTTGCGGAGGAGCATGCCTGGCTCATGGCGAGCGAAATGCGCGCGATCGACGTGGACCTGAGTTTCGCGCCGGTGGTCGATCTTGCGCGCGGCAATCGGGCGATCGGCACGCGGGCGCTCGACGCCGATCCCGCGACCGTCGGCGCGCTTGGCGCAGCTTACGTGCGCGGCATGCGGCTGGCGGGCATGGCAGCCACGGTCAAGCACTTTCCGGGACACGGTTCGGTCGCGGCCGACACCCATGTCGAAACCGCGATCGATCCGCGGCCGTTCGAGGAGATCCGTGCAGAGGACCTCGCACCGTTCCGGGAGGCGTTCGCGGCCGGGGCCGACGCCGTGATGATGGCGCACGTGGTCTATCGCGATGTGGATGCCTTGCCCGCGGGCTATTCAGCGCGCTGGATCCGCGACATCCTGCGCACCGACATGGGATTTCGGGGCGTCATCCTGAGCGACGATATCGGGATGTTCGGCGCGGTCAGCGCGGGTCCGGTTTCTGCGCGGATCGATGCCCACCTCGAGGCGGGTTGCGATCTGGTACTGGCATGCCAGCCGGAGACGATTCCCGTGGCGCTCGATGCCATGGAGCACCGCGACTTGCCCGGTGGCGACGCGGTCGCGAGACTCGCGGGCCGGGCTGCAGGCGACTGGACCGCGCTCAGCGTCAATCCGCAGCGCGGGCTTGTCGCCGCAAGGCTCGCCGCACTC
>JBGTIG010000400.1:0-2414 GCA_041745755.1 Lysobacterales bacterium | reverse complement strand
CGCGCAGCACGTCGCGCGTGGTGCCGGGCGTCGCCGTCACGATCGCGCGATCGCTGCGTGCCAGCGCGTTGAGCAGGGACGACTTGCCGACGTTGGGCGCGCCCGTGATGACGACATAGAGGCCATCGCGCAGCTGCTGGCCACGGCGCGCATCCGCGAGCAGCTTGACGAGCTGCGCGCGCACCGAATCGAGCCGGGTCGCCAGCGCGGGTTCGGCGAGGAAGTCGATCTCCTCGTCGGTGAAGTCGATGGCGGCTTCGATATGTGCGCGCAGCTCCGTGAGGGCTGCGAGCACCGCCTCGACTTCGCGCGCGAATGCGCCCTCGAGCGAACGTGACGCGGCGCGCGCCTGGGATTCGCTGCCCGCGGCGATCAGGTCCGCGATTGCTTCAGCCTGTGTCAGATCGAGCTTGCCGCCAAGGAACGCCCGCTCGCTGAATTCGCCGGCGCGGGCCCTGCGAGCGCCGAGTTCGCAGACACGCGCGAGCAGCACTTCGAGCAGCGCCGCGTTGCCGTGCGCGTGCAGCTCGATCACGTCCTCGCCGGTGAAGGACGCCGGCGCCGCGAACGCGATGATCAGTCCGCGATCGATCGCGCGGCCATCGGCATCACGAAATACCACGTAATGCGCGTGTCGCGGCTTCGGGTCGGCGCCGAGCAGCGCACGCGCGATCGCCATGGCCATGGGTCCACTCACGCGCAGCATGCCGACGCCGCCGCCGGTCGCGGTGGCAATCGCGGCGATGGTGTCGGTGTCGTTGCACGTGCCCACTCGAGCGACCCCTTGTCCGGTGCCAGGCTGTCCGGTGCGAGGCGCCCCCGCCCGGTCGGCGGCGCATGGCTGACCTCGAAACCTCACTTTCGTCCTTCGCGTTGCGGCGGCTGCACAGCCGCGAGTGCCATCGCGTCAGCGCTTCGCGTCTGCGGCGTCGATGCGGCGGGTGATCACATACTGCTGGATGAGGCCGAGCACGCCGTTGACGGTCCAGTAGAGGACGAGCCCGGCCGGGAAGAACGCGAACATCACCGACATGACGACCGGCATCATCTGGAACATCTTCGCCTGCAGGGGATCGAGGCCCGGGGCAGTCGGCGTGAGCTTCATCGTCGCGTACATCGCGAGTCCGTTCAGCACCGGCAGCACGAAATACGGATCGCGATCGGTCAGCGAATCGATCCACAAGATCCACGGCGCATGGCGGAGTTCAACCGACTCGATCAACACCCAGTACAACGCGATGAACACCGGAATGGTGACCAGCACCGGCAGGCAACCGCCCATCGGGTTGATCTTTTCCTTCTGGTAGAGCTCGACCATCGCGCGATTGAGCTTTTCCTTGTCGTCGCCGTAACGCTCCTTGAGCGCGGCGAGACGCGGCTGGAACTTGCGCATGCGGGCGGACGAGCGGAACTGGGCTTCGGTCAACTTGTAGAAGGCGAGCTTGATCAGGATCGTCAGGATCACGATGGACCAGCCCCAGTTGCCGACGACCTTGTGGATCTTCGACAGCAGCCAGTACAACGGTTCGGCCAGTACCGTCACCAGTCCATAGTCGACGGTGAGGTTGAGGCCGGGAGCGACGCCGCCGAGCACATCCTGCAGTTTCGGTCCGATGTAGAACTCGAGCGGCAGGGTCGCGCTCCCCGCCGGCGCGATGGTCTGCGTGGGACCGAGCGTACGGATGAGGTATCGCGGCGGCGTCCCCGCGTTCCTTACCTCGGCGGTGCTGTACGCGAATGCCTCGTCCGACGGCGGAATCAGCGCCGCAACGAAGTGATGCTGCAGGAGCGCCGCCCACCCGCCGGTGATAGTGCGCTCGAGCGGTTCTTCCGTGTATTCGTCAAACGGCGTCTTCTCGAAGCGCTCCTCGGGGCTCCACCAGGCCGCGCCACGGAAACTGTAGGAATTCGGGTCCGTGAACGATGTCTTGCCGGGCGGCGCTTCGCGCTGGAGTTGTGCGTACGCGTTCACGGCCAGCGGTGCGGTACGCGCATTGTCGATGCGCTGCTCGAGCCCGATGCGATAACTCGCTCGCGCAAACGTCCAGGTCTTGGTGACGGTGACGCCTTCCTGCTGCCAGGTCAGCGGAACCTCGAGCTTCGCGGCGCCGGCCGGCAACACGTAACGCGTGCGCGGGGAATTGAACCGGGCCGTGTGGTCGGGCACCGCGCCCGCCTCCGATACCAGGCCGGTCTGCGCGACGAAGAAGCGTCCGGGAGCGTTGTCGAGCAGGACCACGTTGCGGTCGCGTTCCTTGTGCGAATAGTCGTACTCGAGGAGCTCGATCTCAACGAGATTGCCACCGACCGGATCGATCTCCGCGCGCAGCACGTCGGTCTGCACCACGATCCTCGGCGCGCTCGCGGGCGCTTGCGCCGCGTCGTCGGAGACGCCGGCCCCGGGGATCGCCGGC
>JBGTIG010000399.1:0-4022 GCA_041745755.1 Lysobacterales bacterium | reverse complement strand
TCGAGCGCCCGCACCGCCGCGGCGGCGTCGACCGTCTGCGTCGCCAGCCACTCTGCCGCCTGGGCGCGCACGGGCAGCCGGACATCGAGACGACGGCAACGACTTCGCAGCGTGGGGAGCAATCGACTGGGCTCGTTGGCGACCAGCATCATGACGACATCGGGAGGCGGCTCTTCCAGGGTCTTGAGCAGTGCATTGGCGCTGTTGGGATTGAGCGCATCGGCGGGATCGATGATCGCGAGGCGGTAGCCACCCGCATGCGACGTTTGCGCCAGACGCTCGCACAATGCCCTCACCTGATCGATGACGATTTCGGTGCGCAGGCCGCCGCGATCGTTGGACTCGAGGCCAAGGGGATGAAAATCCGGATGGGTGCCCGCGAGACGCAGTTGGCAACCACGACAGGTTCCACAGGCATCGCCCGTCACCAGCCGCCGTTGGCAGAGCACGCTGGCGGCAATGCGCTTGGCGAGGACGCGCTTGCCGAGTCCACGGGGCCCGCCCAAGAGCCAGGCGTGGGCCAGTCGGCCACCGGCAAGAGCCTCGGCGAAGTGCGCGAACGGCAATTCGAGCCACGGCGGATTCACGTTCTCGGGCTCGCGGAAACGGTCGCGGAAGTGCGGGGCCGTGACTCCATCCACTCCGACAGGATCGCACACGCGGCGTCGGACACGGCATCGGGCTTGGCGCTCGCATCGATCACGCGAATGCGCTCCGGATGGCTTTCCGCCAGCGACAGATAGGCTTCGCGCACGCGATCGAAGAAGCCGATCGCTTCCGCTTCAATGCGATCGGCCAGGCCCTCGCCCCTGGCCTGGCGCGCCTGTCCGACGCGCGGCGGCAGGTCGAGCAGAAAGGTCAGTTCGGGCTCGATACCAACCGCGCGGCGCTGCAGCGATGCGATGAATTCGCGATCGATGCCACGGCCTCCGCCCTGGTACGCGAACGAAGAGTCGGCGAAACGATCGCTCAGGATCCAGGCTCCCCGCGACAGTGCAGGCTCGATCACCTCGCGCACCAGCTGCGCGCGAGCCGCGAACATCAGGAGCAACTCGCAGGTGTCCGCAAGTCCCGGATTGGCGCGATCGAGCAGGATGCCGCGGATCGCCTCGCCGATGGGCGTGCCACCAGGCTCACGTGTCTGCACGACTTCGATACCGCGGGCTTCCAGGAATTTCCTCACCTCCGCGATGGCCGTGCTCTTGCCGGCACCCTCGCCGCCCTCGAACGAAATGAATCGTCCCCGGCTCACCGGCGTCCCAGCTGGAAGCGCGCCACCGCGGCGTTGTGTTCCGCGAGCGTCGCGCTGAACTCGTGGCTGCCATCGCCGCGCGAGACGAAGTAGAGCGCGTCGCCCGCCTCGGGGTCCACCGCGGCCGCGAGGGCGGCGACTCCCGGCATCGCGATGGGCGTTGGCGGCAGGCCCGCCCGTGTATAGGTGTTGTAGGGGGTGTCGGTCTCGAGGTGGGCGCGAGTGATGTTGCCTGCGTACGCGCTGCCGATTCCGTAGATCACGGTGGGATCGGTCTGCAGCAGCATGCCGCGTTGCAGACGCCGGACGAACACACCGGCGATGCGACGTCGCTCCCCCGCGACACCGGTTTCCTTCTCAATCACCGAAGCCAGCACCAACGCTTCCTCGGGGGTATCGAAGGGGAGGTTCTGCGCGCGGCGCGACCAGGCCTCCGCAAGCGCCTTGTCCATTGCCGACGCCGCACGCCGCAGCAGGTCAACATCGCTCTCGCCGCGCACGAAGGCGTAGGTCTCCGGCAGGAACCGCCCTTCCGGGTGCATGCCGTCACGATCCAGGCGCCGCATCAGGTCCGCATCTGCGAGCCCGCCGAGCGTCTGCCCGAGGTCCGCGTTGCGCGCGAGCGCCGCGCGCAGCTCGCGCAGGTTCCATCCCTCGACGAGGGTGAATCGATACTGGCGCACGCGCCCCTCGTTCAACTGCCGCAACAGATCGCGCGGCGTACTTCCGGGGGCGATGTCGTATTCACCGACCTGCAGCCGCTTTGCGGTGGCACCGTGCCATCCGAGCACGCGCCAGTACAAAAGCGGTGCCTGCGTAAGGCCCTCCGCGTGCAGCTTGCCGACGACGCGGGTCAGGGAATCGCCGCGCTCGACCTCGAGCACGCGTGGCGCGGCGCCGACGGCGAGCGGCGACTGCACGAAACGCTGATAATCCAGCCAGAGCCACCCCGTGAGTGCGATCGCAGCGAGAACGAACAACGTGCCGATCACTCGGAGTATGCGCATCAACGGCATGCCTCCACGTCCATGAGCCCCGCCGCGCACGCACGCGCGCTCCAAGTGTGGAAGGCGGGTCCCACGCTGAACTCCCGCTCCGCCAGGGTGCCAATCGCGCGGATTCCGCGCACCGCGTTGGTCACGAACACCTCACTCGCCGAATCGATCTCCGCGCGAAGGATAGCCCGAACATCGATCGGCTCGCTGGCCGCCGACTGTTGCAGCATCCAGCCGCGGAATACCCCCGCGACTCCGCAGCGCTCGAGGGCAGGCGTCGTCATCCGGCCATCGATCACTGCGAAGAGATTGCCCGCCGTGGCGCCGATCGCATGGTCATCGCCGTCGACCATCAACCCCTCGTCGAAGCGATTGGCCGAGCCGTCGGCAATCCGGTCGCGCTCGCCACTCGCCAACACCTGTTCCAGCCGGTTGAGCGTCTTCAACCCCGCGAGCTTCGGCTGATGCGAGAGACGCAACCCGCACCAGTGGACGCGCAGCGGGTTGACCGCGGCGAGCGGCAGTGGTGCGACGGTCCAGAGCCGGTGACAGCGCCGCACGCCGCGCGGCGCGTAACCGGATCCTTCCGCGGATCGCCACACCATCAGCTTGAGGACCGCGTCGGGATGGGAAAGCAGCAGGCGCTCGAGTTCCCCACGCAGGATCCCGTCCGACGGCGGATCCAGATCCAGGCGCGCGCAGCCCCTTGCCAGCCGCTGCCGGTGGGCGTCCCACAAGGGAACGCTACCGGCGCGCGCCCGCACGGTCTCGAACAGGCCATCGCCGAACGCGAGGCCACGCTGCAGGGCGATGGCGGCGTCGAATACTTCGCCGTCGAGCAGCGCTGTCGAGCTTCCCGTATCGATCGTGATCATGCGTCGGTTCCAAGCGCACGCAGCAGGCCCCGCGCCTTGTCGCGCGTTTCCGCCAGTTCGGCCGACGCCTCGGAATCCGTCACGACTCCCGCACCCGCGCGGAAGTGCGCGGTGTCGTCGTGCCCCTCGAAAGTCCGGATGAGAATGTTGAGATCCATGTCGCCACCCGTGTCCAGCCAACCGATGGAGCCGGTATAGGCACCGCGCCCCTCGCCCTCGAGAGCGGCGATGATCTGCATGCAGCGAACCTTGGGGGCCCCGGTAATCGTGCCTCCGGGAAACACCGCGCGGATGACATCCACGGGCGAAACGCCTTCGCGCAAACTGCCGCGCACGTTGGAGACAATGTGGTGAACGTGCGCAAACGTTTCGAGCACCATCAGTTCGTCGACCTCGATGGTGCCCGGAATGCACACGCGACCGAGGTCGTTGCGCTCGAGGTCGATCAGCATGACGTGTTCGGCGCGTTCCTTGGGGTGCGCGATCAGTTCTGCGCGCCGCTCGCTGTCGTCATCGCCGGCGTGGCGTGGACGCGTGCCTGCGATCGGGCGGGTGCTGACGCTGTCACCATCGATCGCGACCAGGCGTTCGGGAGACGACGACACGAGCCAGTTGCCCTGCCATTGGAGCAACGCGGCGAAGGGAGAGGGATTCGTCCGACGCAGCGAGAAATGCAGGTCCGCGGGACGGGGCGATTGCGCGAACGACACGTCCCAGCGTCGCGACAGGTTCACCTGGAATACGTCGCCGGCAGCGATCGCGGCACGGGCCGACTCCACGGCCTGCAGGAAGGCGGCAGCGGACGCCTCCACGGTGCGCACTTCGGCCAGCGCGCGCGGCGCGAAGGGTTTCAGGTCCGCGAGGTCGGCGCCCATCGCCTCGATCAGGTCTGCGCGCCCC
>JBGTIG010000398.1:0-4058 GCA_041745755.1 Lysobacterales bacterium | reverse complement strand
CGCAACCGCGCCGGGCGGGCTTCGTGCGCGCGCAGTTGCTGCTCGAGGCCGCACACCGCCGCGACTTGCAGGCTTTCCTCCAGGACTTCGCGCCCGCACTCCACGCATTGCCGAGTGCGCGCAGGGTGCGCTGGTCGCTGGACGTCGATCCGATCGACTGGACGTGATCGCCGCGCGCCAGCCCCGACGCGTCAGTCCGCAGGCACAGTGCGCGTCGCCGCCCACGTGCGCAACGCGGACACCTTCTCTGCCATCAGCACGGACAGCGGTTTGGTGGCGCCGATCTCGGCCAGCACGTGACGGTGCGCAAGTGGAACCCCATCGGCGTGCGCGGCGTACATCGCGCTGACCAGCGCCTGCTCGAGTTCCGCGCCGGAGAAACCTGCGCTGGCCGTCGCGAGCGCCTCGACGTCGAGCGAAGCCGCGTCGAGCTTCCGGCGCCGGCAGTGGATGCGCAACACCTCGGCGCGCACGTCCGCCGACGGCAGGTCAACGAAGAAAATCTCGTCGAACCGGCCCTTGCGCAACAATTCCGCAGGCAGCAGATCGATCGCGTTTGCGGTTGCCACCATGAACACGCTCGCCTTCCGCTCGGCCATCCAGGTCAGCAGGTAGCCCAGCACGCGCCGCGACACGCCGTCGTCGGCATCCGAGGTCGCGACACCCTTCTCGATCTCGTCGATCCAGAGCACGCAGGGTGCGAGGGCTTCCGCGTTGCGCAATGAGTCACGCAGGTTGCGTTCGGTCTCGCCGTGGAACTTGTTGTAGAGCGCGCCGAAGTCGAGTCGCACCAGTGGCACGCCGAACCCCCCGGCCACCGCCTTGGCCGCGAGGCTCTTGCCGCAGCCCTGCACACCCAGCAGCAGCAGTCCGCGCGGCGGATCCAGACCCGTCGGCGCGTTCTCCGCAACGAACACGGCGCGGCGCTGCTCCACCCAGCGCTTGAGTCGCGCCAGACCCGCGACGTCGGCGAACTGCGCGGTGTCATACACGAAATGCAGCAGGCCTTCCCTGTTCAGGAGCTCGAACTTGAGCTTCGCGAGCGCGGGCAGGTCCTGATCGCTCAACGCGCCGTCGGTGAACAGCAGATGCCGCAGGATGCGTCGCGCGTCCCGCGCCGTTAGCCCGATCAGATTGCGCACCACGAGTTTCGCCGCACGGTTGTCGAGCGTGACCCGGCGCCCGTCGTTGACGCGCGAATAGGCGAACGCTTCCTCGCGCAGCAGCGCGGTCAGCTCGGCTTCGTCCGGGAGCTTCGGCGCGATCCGCACCGCGTAGAGCGCGATCTCGGGCGGCAGCTCCACCTGCGCCGCGATCAACACCAGCGTGTGCGCCTCCGAGCGCTGCCGCTCGATGATCTCGCGCATCAGGCGCTGCGTCACCGCGTATCGGAGCTGGCCGTGGAAGTCCAGCAGCAGGACGATGCTCGCGTTCGGCAGTGCCTTGATGGCGGCGAGCGTCGCCGACGCATCGGGTGGCGTCTCGTCCGGCGCATCGCTGTCGAGATCGAGTCGGGTCAATCCATCGGTGATGGACCAGCGATACAGGGGCCGCATCACCTGTGCGAGCACCTGCCGGAAATGCTCGACCGCGCGTGTCTCCTCCGCGCTCTCGAGCACCAGCAATGGCGTGCCCGCGCGGATCAGCGTGGCCAGGTCCTGGATGTCGTGCATGCCTGCGTCGCGCAACCCGAAGGTGCCAAGACTATCAAGTCGGCGCCATCAGGCGCTGCGTTCTCCCCGGGTCGCCGGAGTGGAGGCGGGGCCGCGACGGGAGCTCGCCGCTGACGTACGATCCACCTCAACCCTCGAACATCGCAACGCTTCCGGAAGCCCGCATGATCAACAACGATCTCGATCTCGCCGCTGCGCGCTCAACCCTGCAACGCATGGGGCGGGTGCAGTTGCGTGATTACCTGCAACCCGATGCCGCCGAGGTCGTCGAGCGCTGTCTGCTCGAGGACGTGCCCTGGAACCTCGGCATCCGCGAGCACGACAACGGCGAAACCCTGCGCGCGGAGCAACTTGCCCAGATGTCGGATGGGGAGCACCAGGCGCTGCTGCGTCGCGTGCAGGAGTCGGCGCGCGGAAAATACGCGTTCGCCTACGAGAACTACATGATGGTCCAGGCCTACAAGCGCGGCTACGATCCCGGCCTGCTGCTGCATCGCCTGCTCGAGTTCCTGAACTCGGAAGAACATCTCGCGTTCCTGCACGCGCTCACCGGCGACACCCGCATCCGGCGCGTCAACGCCCAGGCCACGCGCTATCGCCCCGGGCATTTCCTCAAGGCCCACAACGATTCGCACGCGAGCGACGGATACCTGTATGCGCACGTGCTCAACCTGACGCGCGACTGGGAAGCCGACTGGGGCGGGCTGCTGCACTTCATCGACTACAAGGGCGCGATCGAGCAGACCTTCATGCCGTACTTCAACAGCCTCTCGCTGTTCCGCGTCCCCGCGTTCCATCTGGTCAGCCTCGTGGCGCCGTGGGCGGAGCGACCGCGCCTCGCCATCACCGGCTGGTACCAGGAAGCCGCGAAGCCAGTTGCAGAAGAAGCATCGCGCTGAACCGTCGCCGAGCGGCGACCCGCAGCGAGCGCCGCTGCGCTGAAGCCGATCCGGGGGCCGCGCTATGCTCGCCCGAACCTGTCTGCGGCTGGAACCCCATGCGAAAAGCTGTCCCGAAGCCGATCTCCCCCGGTCACCGTCCCGACAGTCGCGCTGCCGCCTTCTTTCCCGGCGTCGTGTTCGCCTTCGCCCTCGTGGGCTCCTCCATCGCCATGGGCGCGCCTGCGCGGCTCGAGCTGGAACCGGTCGATCTGACCGCGCGACTCACCGAAGACCGCAGCGCGCCGACCGGCACGCCGCTGCGATACGCCGAGGTGCGCGAGCTCGACGTGCGCCTGTCGAACGGCGCATCGAATGCGGGCGAGTGGAGCGATGCGCGCGCCACTGATGGCGCACCGATACGCCGATGGTCTTTGACGGTGACGACACCCGGCGCGGTGTCCCAGGATTTCGGTTTCGCGCGGCTCTTCCTGCCGCAAGGCGCCCGACTGGTGTTGCGGGGTGCGGACGGGAACATCGCCGCGGGCCCCTATACCGACGCCGAGGTATCCGCGGCCCGGCGCTTCCACACTGCCTACGTGCCGGGCGATACGGCGACGCTCGAGATCGAGGTCCCGCGTGAACTCGAGCCGTACGTGGACTTCGCGCTCGATCGCGTGGCACCTGCGCATCGCGCGATCCTCGGAAGCACCGACGGCACCCTCGGCGGCGGACTCGCGAAATCGGGCAGCTGCAATGTCGACGTCCAGTGCCCCCAGGGCGCGCCCTACCCGGATCAGATCAACGCGGTTGCGACCTATACCTTCAACGGATTCCTCTGCACCGGTGCGCTCATCAACAACACCAGTGGCAATCGCGCACTCTACTTCCTGACGGCCAATCACTGTGTCGAGAGTCCGGGCGAGGCGGATGACATGGTGTTCTACTGGAAGTACGAAAATCCCGGCTGTCGCGTGATCGGCAGCGGCGCGTCAGGCACGCCGATCCCGCGCACCGGCAACAGCATCGCGCAGACAGGGGGGGCGGATCTGGTAGCCGCGCGATCGGCATCGGACTTCACCCTGGTGCGCTTGCGCTTCGCCGTTCCGGTGGCGGCCAACGGCTTTCTCGCCGGGTGGGACCGGCGCAACTTCGCGCCCACATCCGCGTTCACCATCCACCATCCGCAGGGCCACGAGAAGCGCATCAGCTTCGACAACGAGCCGCTGCAGATCTTCGATATGCCGGCGCCGGGTTTGAGTTTCGGCAACAGCTTCCTGCGCGTGATCGACTATGAGCTCGGGACCACCGAGGGCGGTTCCTCGGGTGCGCCACTGTTCTCGCCGGAGCGGCGCATCGTGGGGCAGCTGGCCGGTGGCGCCGCGCTCTGTTCGGTGCCTGAGGGCGACGACTACTTCGGTCGGCTGGCAACCTCGTTCGTCGGCGGCGGCACGCCGGCGACCCGTCTCGTCGACTGGCTCGATCCCGCCGGCACGGGCGCACAGAC
>JBGTIG010000397.1:0-11931 GCA_041745755.1 Lysobacterales bacterium | reverse complement strand
CGCGCTGCGCGCTGCGGGCGCGGTGATCGCGGCGATCGCTGCAGTTTGCGCGACACCGCGCGCCTGTCCACGCGCTTTCTGCGCAGTGCGTCCGCCCGGACATCACGCCACGCAACACGCGCCGATGGGTTTCTGCCTGTTCAACGGCATCGCCGCCGGTGCCGCGCACGCGCTCGCCGAATGCGGCATCGAGCGCGTGTCGATCGTGGACTTCGATGTGCATCACGGCAACGGCACGCAGGAGATCTTCGCGGGCGACGCGCGGGTCCAGTACGTTTCCAGCCACCAGTCGCCGCTCTATCCCGGAACGGGTGCCCGAGGCGAGCACGGCGTCGGCAACCTCGTCAATCTGCCGCTGGCGCCGGGCAGCGGCACTGCGGTGTTTCGCGATGCGTGGGCCCGCACGGGACTGCCCGCGATCGACGCGCATGCGCCGCAGCTCATCCTCGTCTCCGCGGGTTTCGACGCGCACCGCCTCGATCCGCTGGCGAATCTCGAACTTGAGGCCGAAGACTTCGGGTGGCTCACCCGCGAGCTGGTCGCTCTCGCCGACCGCCATGCCAGGGGTCGCATCGTTTCCACGCTCGAAGGCGGCTACAGCCTCACCGCCCTGCGTGATTGCACGTTCGCTCATGCCTCGGCCCTGTTCGTAACCGGGCGTTGACCGGATCGCATCGCCAGGCCGCGTGACGCCAGTCGGGCGCGGCCGGGTCGTGGCAAGTCCGGCCGCGCCAGCGATGACTGCCACCGGCGTGCCCAGTTCGAGGCCCGCGATGCCGACGAGAGCGCGAATGCGTTCGGCGAGCGGGCATCGTTTCTCGGCTTCTCCGAAACAGGACGCAGCGGGCGTCCTCCGGAATCTCTTCATTTCCGCCTGCAGTGCACGGCTCGGCGTGCACGGCGGGCGGAGAGACGACGTGCGCAGGCGAGGAGACCTGGATCGCGCCATCCGATCCCGCCTGATGGGCGTCAGGGTCCTGTCGCCATTGCCGGGGCGATGCGTTTTGGGCAAGCTAGGACGCTGCACCGACGCTGGATCGTACTTGCACCGACTGTTGCGCCAGCGTTCCTTGAACCTTGCGCTGATCGCCGCTTGCGGCTTCGGCGCGGCGTCCCTGCTCGCGGTGAGCGGTGGGGTGCTGGCGCAGGCGCCATTACCCGATGACGACTTCGAGGCCGCCCGGACGGCGAGGCTTTGCCAGCGCGATCCGGCTCTTGCCGAGTATCGGCCGGGTGCCGGCAAGGCCAGCGAACGCGACCAGGCCGTCACCGACCTGCACGCGGCGCAAATTTCCGGCGAGACCCGCGACAACCTGCGACTCGAAGGCAACGTGGAGATCGAGCGCGCAGATCAGCGGATCGAAGCCGACGCGGTCGACTATGACCGTGGCCGGGACACCGTGGACGCGAAAGGCAACGTGCGCTACCACGACGAGCGATTGTTCGTGCGCGGCAGTCGCGCCCGCAGCCAGCTCGAAGCGGGGACGTCGCAACTCGACGACGTGCAATACCGCATGATCGGGACGGGAGCCAACGGCCGCGCGGCGCGAGCCCAGGTACTCGACGAGAATCGGCGTCGATTTTTCGATGTGGACTATTCGACGTGTCCGCCCCAGTCGCGCGACTGGGAGCTGCGCGCCTCACGCATCGACACCGACGATGCGCGCAATCTCGGCCAGGGTCGCGACCTCAGCCTGCGGTTCAAGGGCGTGCCGTTGCTGTATCTGCCGTACGCGACCTTTCCGCTGCGCGAGGAGCGCAAGACGGGCCTGCTCTATCCACAGATCGGCAGCGGCAGTGACGGTGGTTTCGATTTCACCCTGCCCTACTACATCAACCTCGCGCCGAACTACGACGCCACGCTGTATCCGCGCATCATCAGCGACCGTGGTTTGCAGCTGGGCGGCGAGTTCCGCTATCTCTGGCCCGGGCAGCAGGGACTGGTGACCGCAACCTTCCTGCCCGACGATGACGAGGCCGGCATCGATCGGCACAGCTATCACGTCGAGCACTTCGGTGCGTTCGGGCCGAACTACCAGCTGCAGGTCAATCTGAACCGTGTCTCGGACGATCGCTTCTTCGAGGATCTCGGCGACAGTTTCTACACCGCGTCAACGACGCTGCTGCCGAGCTACGCGTATCTTCGCGGCCGGGGCGAGTGGTGGAACTTCGCGGTGGGCGGCGATGATTACCAGGTCACGGATCCGGCGCTGACCAATGCGGCAGAGCCCTACCGGCGCCTGCCGCGCGCGACCTTCGATGCCGAGAAATACCTCACACCGTGGTTCGTCGCAGGCCTTCGCAGCGAAGCGGCGATCTTTTCCAAGGATGACGCGGTGGAAGGCACCCGTATCGACGCCACGCCCTTCGTGCGGCTGCCGATCGAGCGCAGCGGCTGGTTCGTGCGCCCGGAACTCGCCGTGCGCCAGACCAACTACGAGCTCGACGACCAGCTCAACGACACGCCTTCGCGTACAACGCCGATCGCGAGTCTGGACACCGGCCTGCTGTTCGAGCGCAACGTCAGCTGGTTCGGCCGCAATCTCCGGCAGACCCTGGAACCCCGGCTGTTCTACCTCTACGTGCCCTTTCGCGACCAGGACGACATTCCGCTGTTCGACACGCAGGAGCTCACCTTCAGCGTCGGGCAACTGTTCCGCACCAACCGCTTCGCGGGTGCGGACCGCCAGGCTGACGCCAACCAGGCCACGTTCGCGCTCAGCTCATCCATCTACAACGCGGGTGATGGCGACGAGCTCGTGCGCGCCACGATCGGGCAGATCCGCTACTTCGAAGCGCAGCGCGTGCAGTTGCCGGGCTTTGCCCTTCGGGATTTTTCGCAATCAGCGTACGTCGGCGAGCTCGACCTCAGCCTCGACGACCGCTGGCGCTTCGCGATTTCCCAGCAGTGGAATCCCGAGACCGATCGCACGGATCTGTCCTCCATCCGCGTGCAACGACGCTTCGGCGAGCGCAGTGTCGCCAACCTGAGCTATCGCTTTCGGCGCGATCTGATCGAGCAGCTGGACGGTTCGGTTGCCATTCCGCTGAACGATCGCTGGCACGTGGTCGCGCGCTGGCTCTACTCGCTGCCCGAGCAGCGCACGCTGGAAGCGTTCGGCGGCCTCGAGTACCAGTCCTGCTGCTTTGCGGTACGGGTGCTGGGCCGCCATTTCGTGCGCACTTTCGAGGGCGACAGCAACAATTCGATATTCTTCGAGATCGAGTTCAAGGGCCTCGGGGCGTTTGGTCGCGACTCCGAGGAATTCCTCTCGCGTGCTATTCTCGGCTATCGCTGACGCACGCCACGCGTGCCGCGACGCGGCCGGTCCCCGCCCGGCCTCCCGCGCGCGGGAGGGGTCTGGAACCGCGCGGCCCCCGAGTTGTCCGACACCCATCGCTCCCGACTTCCCGGGATGACCGAGAACGAGTCTTCATGAACCCAACACTCTCCCGCTGGCTGCTGGCTCTCGCTGCGCTGATCCCGTTCCAGTGCGCTGCGCAGGCACTGCCCGACGACAGTCTTGATCGAATCGTCGCGGTCATCAACGACGACGTCATCCTCAAGAGCGAACTCGATCGGGCGCTCGCCAACATCCAGGCGCAGTACGGTTCGGGCGGCCAGCTTCCCGATCGCGAGACGCTCGCCAAACAGGTACTGCAGCGGCTTATCGTCATGCAGTTGCAGGTGCAGCGCGCGGGCGAGACCGGCATACGCATCAGCGATGCCGAGTTCCAGCAGTCGCTGTCGCGACTGGCGGAACAGAACGGCATCACGGTGGAGCAGCTGGCGCAGTCGCTGCAGCAGCAGGGCCTGAGCCCCGACGAGTTCCGGCGCGCGTTCCGCGAGGAGTTGCTGGCGCAGCGTTTGCGCCAGCGTTACACCCAGTCCCAGGTAAACGTGACGGATACCGAGATCGAGAACCTGCTCGCTTCCGGCACGCTCAAGAGTGGCGAGGTCCGGCTCGCGCATATCGTCGTCGACCTGGCCCAGAGCGCGACCTCCGAGGATGTCGAAGCCGCTCGCGCCAGGATCGAGGCGGCAGCCCGCGAGATCGCCGCAGGCGGAGATTTCGCCGCCGCTGCGATCAAGTATTCGAACGGACCGCAGGCCCTCGAGGGCGGCGATCTGGGTTGGCGCAGCTACGACGAAGTGCCGGAACTGTTCTCCGAAGCGATCGCCACGCTGTCGAAGGGCGAGGTTTCGCGTCCCATGCGTGGGCCAAGCGGGTTTCACCTGCTGAAACTGGTCGACGCGCGCGAGGGCCAGCCGACCATCGCGCATGAATACCAGGCCCGCCACATACTCATCCGGACCAGCGAGCTGGTAACGGAAGAGGAGGCGCAGACGCGCATCCGCGAGATCAAGGCCAGCCTCGACAAGGGCGAGGACTTCGCCAAGCTCGCGCGAGAGCACTCCGATGACCAGGCCACCGGAAACCTCGGCGGCGACATGGACTGGTTCGAAAAGGAAGCCTACGGCACGGTCGTGGGCGAAGAGATCGTCCGCCTCGCGGACAACGAGATTTCCGAACCTTTCAAGACCGACGCCGGTTGGCACATCATGCAGCGACTGGGCGAGCGCGACCGCGATCGCAGCGACGAGGCATCGCGCACACGCGCGCGCGATGCAGTGCGGGCCCGCAAGTCCGAGGAGGAGTACGCCGCCTTCCTGCGGCAGATGCGTGGCGAGGCTTACGTGGAGAACCGGCTCGAGGGCGATCTCCCGGGTGCTCCGAAGAAAGCTACACCGATCCGCGTCGACACCGTCGAGACTTCGGATGCCGATGCCGCCGCAGTGGACGGCGACGACGACAAGGAAGAAATCGGCGACAACGTTCCCAGCCCTGTCGACCGCTAGGTCGGCGTTCCCGATTGCAGGACGATCGCGCGCGGAGTACCTCCGCGATGGCCGGACCGCTGGTCCGACTGGCGCTGACGGCTGGCGAACCGGCCGGCATTGGACCGGAATTGCTGGTGCGGCTCGCGCAACGGGAAGTCGGAGCTGCGCTGACCGCGGTGTGCGATCCGGGATTGCTGCGCGATGTCGCCCATCGCGCTGGCCTGCCGATCAGGATCCTCGAGCTGGATTTTCACCAGAACGCCGCGGCGCATGTTCCGGGTTCACTCGCCGTGCGGCCGGTGGCGCTGCGTTCCGCGGTCAAACCGGGCACGCTCGACCGCGCCAATGCGGCCTTCGTGCTGGAATCGCTGGAAGTCGCCTGCGATGCCTGCATGGACCGTGCTCTGGACGGCGTGGTCACCGCCCCGTTGCACAAGGGGATCCTCAGTGACGCCGGTACGCCGTTTTCCGGTCACACCGAATTTTTCGGAGAACGCTCCAACAGCGCACCGCTCATGCTGCTGGTCACGGGCAAGCTGCGGGTCGGGCTGGTGACGACGCATCTGCCGCTGGCGCGCGTGCCTGCTGCGATCACGCAGGCGGCGGTCCTGCGTGCCGGGCGTCTGCTGCACGCTGGCCTGCGGGCGCGCTTTGGCATCGAGTCGCCACGCATCGCCATCCTCGGTCTCAATCCGCACGCGGGTGAAGGCGGTCACTTCGGATGCGAGGAAGACACCCAGATTGCGCCGGCAATCGCCACCCTGCGCGCGCAGGGCATCGACGCCAGCGGTCCGCTGGCCGCCGATACCGCGTTCGTGCCAGCGCGTCTCGACTCCTTCGATGCGGTGCTAGGCATGTATCACGACCAGGTGCTTCCGGTGCTGAAGTACGCGGGCTTCGGGAACGCGGTCAACGTCACGCTGGGACTGCCGTTCGTGCGCACTTCGGTCGATCATGGCGTGGCGCTGGGCGTCGCCGGTACCGGGCGTGCCGATGCCTCGAGTCTCATCTCCGCCACCGGCCTTGCGATCGAGATGGTCGGGCGTGGTCGCAGCGGTGCCGCCCCGAGTGCGCCGCGACCTGCCTCCCCCTCGTGAACGCCGAGGCGAATGCGTATACCAACGCGCACGGTGACGGCACGCCGCGCAAGTCGGATCACACTGCCCGCAAGCGCTTCGGACAGAACTTCCTGGCCGATGAGGGCGTGGCGGCAGCGATCCTGTCGGCCATCGCACCGCGCCCGGGTGAGCACGTCGTCGAAATCGGTCCGGGACAGGGTGCGCTGACGTTTCCACTGCTCGAGCGGATCGGTGCGCTCACGGCGATCGAGCTGGACCGGGATCTTGCGCGCTGGCTGCGGAAGGAGTCGCCGCGTTTCGGTACGCTCGAACTCATCGAGGCGGACGCCCTGACCGTTGATCTCGGCGCCCTGCGACCGAGCCCGCTGCGGATCGTCGGCAACCTGCCCTACAACATTTCCACGCCGATGCTGTTTCATGCGCTCACGCATGCCGACGCAATCACCGACATGCACTTCATGCTGCAGCGTGAAGTGGTCGATCGCATGGCGGCGGCGCCCGGGAGCAAGACGTACGGGCGCCTCAGCGTGATGCTCCAGGCGCGCTGCCGGATCGAAGCGTTGCTGGCTGTGCCGTCCGGCGCCTTCCGCCCGGCGCCGAAGGTCGAGTCGGCAGTGGTGCGGCTGGTTCCGCTGCCGGCAGCGGACATCGCGGACACCGATTTCGCGGCACTGGATCGCGTGGTGCGTGCGGGGTTCGGCATGCGCCGCAAGACGCTTCACAACGCGCTTGCGGGGTTGATCGGCGATTCACGGATGCGTGCGCTCGGCGTCGATCCTGCGGCACGGGCCGAGACGCTACCGGTCTCGTCGTGGCTGGCGCTGGCGGATGAGTGGGCCGCGCACGCCGGGGAGCGTGCAGCTACATGAACCCTTTCGATTCCGGCGCTTGAGTCGCACCCCCGCTATCCGGACAATCGACCCATGAATCCCACCGACCCCGCTCCCGCTCCCGCTCCCGAGAGCTATTGCATCGACGTTCGCGTGGAGACGCGCTTTCTCGAAGACCAGTCGGCGCCCGCCGAGAACCGCTTCGTGTTCGCGTACACCATCACCCTGCAGAATCAGGGCGACACCGCGGCGCGACTGCTCTCGCGCCACTGGATCATTTCGCACGGCAACGGCAACGTCGAGGAAGTGCGCGGAGATGGCGTGGTGGGCGAACAACCGTGGCTGAGGCCCGGGGAAGGATTCGAATACACGAGCGGAACGGTGCTCCAGACCGAACTCGGAAGCATGCGCGGAAGTTACGAGATGGAGGCTGACGACGGTACGCGCTTCGTCGCTGCCGTGCCGGAATTCACCCTGTCGGTGCCGCGCACATTGCACTGATCGTTCCCGCCCGACACTCGCCTCCGGTCGCCCGGCCCCGGAAGCGGCGTCCAGCTCCCGCTGCCTTGATTCCTCGGCTTCCTGCAGTCCTCCGGGCATGACGACGTGGGCCATCGGCGACCTGCAGGGATGCCTCGACCCGCTGGAGGCGCTGCTCGAGAAGATCAACTTCGATCCCTCTGCCGATCGCCTCTGGTTCTGCGGTGATCTCGTCAACCGCGGCGGACAGTCGATCGAGACTCTGCGGCTGGTGAAATCACTCGACGCGCAAAGCATCGTGGTGCTCGGGAACCATGATCTGTCGCTGCTGGCAATTTCCGAACGCCGCGAGGAAGAACAGCGCAAGGTCAACCAGGATCTGCAGGGCGTGCTGTTCGCGGACGACCGCATCGAATTGCTCGGCTGGTTGCGTGAGCGCCCGTTGTTCCACCTCGATCGCGAACTGGGCTTCGCGATGGTGCACGCGGGACTCGCGCCGAAGTGGACGCTCGACCTCGCTGCCAGGCGTGCACGCGAAGTGGAAAGGGCACTCCGGGGCAAGTCCTACCGCAAGGTGCTGCGGCAGCTCTACGGCAACCAGCCGGGGGCGTGGTCGCCCCGCCTTGAAGGTTACGAACGGTTGCGCGCGATCATCAATGTCATGACGCGACTGCGCTTCTGCGACCAGCGCGGGAACATTGCTTTCGACGCCAAGGACAAG
This sequence comes from Lysobacterales bacterium, assembly GCA_041745755.1. GTDB lineage: Bacteria > Pseudomonadota > Gammaproteobacteria > Xanthomonadales > Ahniellaceae > JBBQNY01. The sequence continues at coordinate 3,978 of JBGTIG010000397.1, read as the reverse complement.
CCGGGAACACAGAAGTCCGGACTGTATCCGTGGTTCGAAGTGCCGGGCCAGGTCCAGCGCGAACTACCCGTGGTGTGCGGGCACTGGTCGGCGCTCGGGCTGGTCCTCGGACTTGGCGTAAGGGCACTCGACACCGGCTGTGTCTGGGGCGGCCCGCTGACCGCGCTCGCGCTGGAACCCGAAATGCGGGTCGTGCAGGTCCCCGGCAAGGCCGACGCCGCCCGCGCTGCGTAGCGCTCAGAGGGCGAGCCGCTGCGGCGGGGCGTAACCCGATCGATCCGTGCCGCCCCCGAATTTGCCCCTGTCTCCGCTGCCGCACCTCCCCATTGGACGACCAGCGACTTTCAAGCAGGAGGCGCCAGCTCTGACTCGGCCGTTACCTGTCGACCGGCTCCCCTCGCTCTCTTTCAAACTCTTCCCAGAACTCGTCGTCCTCTACGATTCCCAACATCAACTCTGCGCGAGATTTCAACAGGGGAGCGAGTTCGGCCCGTTTCTCTGGTGGCCCGATTGCAACGTCCCCCGCCTGTCCTCCCGCTATGAGGCCAGCTTCACGTAACCATCTTTCTCCCAGGACCTTCAATGCATCGCGCGGATGCTTCACCTGATCGGCAGAGACGTAGTCGCAGGGAAGATCTCCACTGATTGCCCACCAGCCCACCCAGCCCGATCGTACGCCGCTCTCGATGGCCCAGACGGAAATATAAGGTTCCAACAACCAGGCGGGCCACATACCAACGCCGCCATGCGCCACGCGCTGGTCTGACAGGTACTCGACAACCCGTGCCCGCTGGGCGGCGCACCAGAGTTCCACGTTCTCAACCGTCCCTTCGCTCGCGGGTTCCAGTGCCATTCAAGTACTCTTGCTCGGCCCGACTGCAATTGAGATCCATCCACCGCTGCACCTGTCGAGGACATCGTGAATAGCGCTGGAGAGTCAGCCGCGAGTGTAGTCGACGAAGTCGAATGGCACGGCGTGGCGCGGGTCGGCCGGGTGGTGTTCGCGCCAGGTCACCCGCCAGGCAGCGGGGTCGAGCATGGGAAAGAAGGTATCGCCGTCGACGACCTGCGTGCCGACGTGGGTGAGGTGCAGCCGCGTGGCGATCGGCATTGCCAGCGCGTAGACCTCACCGCCGCCGATGACGCAGAGCATCGCGGTGGATCCGGGTTCGGGCCCAGGCGGCACGCTGTCGGTATCGGGATTTTCCGCGGCGCGCACGGAGTCGCACTGCGCGATCTCCAGCGCGGCTTCGAGCGAGTCGACTCTGTGCATGCCGGCGGGCGGGCGCCACGCGGAACGCGTGAGCACGAGGTTGTCACGACCCGGCAGGGCGCGGCCGATCGCCTGCGCGGTCTTGCGACCCATCAGAATGGACTTGCCGAGCGTGAGAGACTTGAAGCGCCGGAGATCGTCCGGCAGGTGCCATGGCAACGCGCCGCCGCGACCTATCGCATGGTTGCGGTCGAGAGCCGCGATCAGCACAAGCTCCGGCCGCGGTCGGGATTGCGCAGTCGCGCCGCTCATACCGCCACGGGCGCCTTGATCGCAGGGTGGGGATCGTACTGTTCGAGGATGATGTGGTTCGAAGCAAACGCGAACAGATCGCTCACCTGCGAATCCAGTCTCAGGCGCGGCAATTCGCGCGGAGCGCGACCGAGCTGCAGGCTGGCCTGTTCAACGTGGTTCGAATAAAGGTGCACGTCGCCGAACGAGTGCACGAACTCGCCGGGTTCGAGTTCGCACACCTGCGCCACCAGATGTGTCAGCAGGGCATAGCTCGCAATATTGAACGGCACGCCGAGAAAAACGTCGGCTGAACGCTGGTAGAGCTGGCAGCTCAGACGGCGCCGCTCGCCCGGTGCGGCGGCGGGCCCGACATAGAACTGGAACAGGGCGTGGCAGGGCTGCAGCGCCATCGCATCGAGTTCGCCGACATTCCACGCGCTGACTATCAGCCGGCGCGAATCCGGATTGCGCCGAATCTCGTCGAGTACCCACTGCATTTGATCGATGACCCGGCCATCCGCCGTCTTCCATGCGCGCCACTGCCTTCCATAGACCGGACCCAGCTCACCATTCGCATCGGCCCATTCGTCCCAGATGGCGACGCCGTGCTCGCGCAGGTACGCGGTGTTGGTGTCGCCGCGCAGGAACCAGAGCAGCTCGTGCACGACGGACTTCCAGTGCACGCGCTTGGTCGTCAGCAGCGGAAACCCGGCATCGAGATCGAACCGCAGTTGCCGTCCGAACAGGCTGCGGGTACCGGTGCCGGTCCGATCAGGCTTGATGGCGCCACGCTCGAGCACTTCGCGCAGCAGATCAAGATAGGCCTGCACGTCAGCGCGCGCGCGTTGCAGGCGACTTGCGCGATCCCGCTGCTGCCGCCGGCATCGGCGATTCCCGTGCCGTTTGCGCGTCGCGCGTCGGTGGCCAGGGCGCACCACGGGACATCAGCATCAGGACAATTCCCAGCACGATCAAGGGCAGCGACAGCAGCATGCCCATGGTGACCCAGCCGAAGGCAATGAAGCCGATGCCGTGGTCCGGTTCCCGGAGAAATTCCGTCGCAATGCGCAAGGCGCCATAGCCAAGCGCGAACAGCCCGGAGACGGCGTAGCGGCGGCGTGGCCGCGACGAGAAAAGCCAGATAACCGCGAACAGCACCAGCCCTTCCACGGCCAACTGGTACAGCTGCGAGGGATGTCGCGCGAACGGCTCCAGCGCGCCGGAAGCGTGCAGTCCGGTCAGTTCCGCCACGCCTTTCGGCGGCTCGAATGGCAGCGATTTCGGAAACACGAACGCCCAGGGCACGTCGGTCGGCCGTCCCCAGAGCTCCCCGCCAATGAAATTGCCGAGCCGCCCGAGACCGAGTCCGATCGGCACCAGCGGCACCACGAAGTCAGTGGTATCGATTGGATGCACGCCATTCCTGCGCGACCACCACCAGCAGGCAAGCGCGACGCCGAGCATGCCGCCGTGAAAGCTCATGCCACCTTCCCAGACGCGCAGCAGCGCGAGCGGATCCTCCAGCCAATCGCTCCAGCCGTAGAAGAGCATGTAGCCGAGGCGGCCGCCGAGTATGACGCCGAGCATGCCGTAGAAAAGAAAATCGTTGAACTGGTCCTGCGTGATGCCGAGGCGCCCGGCACGCACCCGCCGGCGCCCCAGCCACCAGGCAGCGGCGAACGCGACGAGATACGTGATGCCGTACCAGTGGATCTTCAGCGGCCCGAGTTCGAGTGCGACCGGATCGATCGTGTGCAGCAATGACATGGCGCCCGACGCACTCCGTCCATCCGCAACGCGAGATTATGCCGCACTCGTCCCCATCGCTGGGGTGAGCGACGGCACGATCCAGCTGGGGGTGACGTCAGTGGCGGCCGAGGAAGTTCGGCACGGGTGGATCAGAGAATGTGCGGGAAATCGGCAAGTTCGTCCGGATTGGCGGGTGCGGAGCCGATCCCCGACGCGCAGGGATATTGCGCGGCGAGCGACGGCGTCAGCGAGTCGATGGCGGAGATGATGGCGTCGGCATAGCGGTTTTCGGCGAAGCCTTGCCGAATCAGCGCGCAGGCGTGTTGCCAGGCTTGCGGGGGGATGCACGACCGCGCACCACGATCCGGCACGATCTCGATGGCGTGCTCGGCGAGCAACACGTAGATCAGCACGCCGTTGTTTCCCTGTGTGTCCCACACCCGCAGCTGCGTGAACACGATCGACGCACGCGCGCGCGCGTCCCTCCCGGCCAGCAGGTCGCTGAGCGATAGCGCGCGCTCGACCGCGAAGCAGATCTCGGCGCAATGCCCGCGTTCGCTCGCCGCAATAGCCTGCTGGATCCGTTGCATGTCTTCGCCGCCGAATCGACTTCCCACCGGCGGCGAGAACAGATGTCGCAGTGCGCGCATCACCAGCTCCCCGAGGCGCCGCCACCGGCGCTCATCCCGCCGCCACCGGAAAAGCCGCCGCCCGAACTGCCG
>JBGTIG010000396.1:0-33691 GCA_041745755.1 Lysobacterales bacterium | reverse complement strand
CGCCCTCGCCGAAGCCGATCCAGCCGCCCTGCAGCGCGCTGAAGCGGAATCTGCGGTTGGCTACCAGGCGATCGACCGCGGTGCGGGTTGCGTCGCCGATCGCCATGGAGAACGCGCAGAGCGATGCGGGGTGCGCAATCGCGCGATCGAGCTCCGCGGCGCTATCCGCCTTTTCCAGCCAGTTCGAAGTCTTCGCCGGAACACCCAGTCGCAGGTCGCCCACCGCCCTTGCGGCGGCGAGGCTCGCGCGATCGCAGGGGGCGCCCCCCGCAATGCGCAGCGTCGTCCCGGCAGTGGCTTCAAGCTTCCAGCCGAGCGCCGCAAGAAAGTCGAGCCGGCATTGTCCGGATTGAACGCCGTTCGCGACCGCCGGTACCGACGCAGTCGAGACCAGGGCGGCCAAAGCGGCCCTCCGCAACCAGCCGGATCGCATTCTCCGTGTGTCGATCGAACCCGCGATCCAGCGCATGGCCCGGCCCGGCTCAGTGCAGTGCTTCGAAGATTCCCGCGGCACCCATGCCGGTTCCGATGCACATGGTGACCATCCCGTACTTCTGCTTGCGGCGAAGCATGCCGTGCACCAGCGTCGCGGTGCGAACCGCACCGGTGGCGCCGAGCGGATGTCCGAGGGCGATTGCGCCACCGAGTGGATTCACCTTGTCCGGGTCAAGGCCGACATCGCGGATAACCGCGAGCGCCTGTGCGGCGAACGCCTCGTTGAGTTCGATCCAGTCGATCTGGTCGAGGCGCAGTCCAGAGATCCCGAGCGCTTTCGGAATCGCCGCGATGGGACCGATGCCCATCACCTCGGGACGAACGCCCGCCGCCGCGAATCCGACGAAGCGGGCAAGCGGGGTGAGACCGTATTGCTTGATCGCAGCTTCCGACGCGAGCAGCACGGCACCCGCGCCATCGCTCATCTGGGAAGAGTTGCCGGCGGTGACGCTGCCCCCCATCCGGAACACGGGTTTGAGCCGCGCCAGCCCTTCGAGGCTGGTGTCGGCGCGCGGGCCTTCGTCGATCTCGAGCCGGGTCTTGCGCAGGCGCACGACGTTGCTGGCGAGATCGGGAACCCGCGCAATCACTTCGACCGGCGAAATCTCGCGCTCGAACTCGCCGCTGGCGATCGCTGCCAGCGCCTTGCGGTGCGAGGCCACCGCAAATGCATCCTGATCGTCGCGCGACACCTTCCACTCCTCCGCGACCTTCTCTGCGGTGATGCCCATGCCGTAGGCGATGGCCACGTTGTCCTCGTCGAACACCCGTGGACTGAGCGCGACCTTGTTGCCCATCATCGGCACCATGGACATCGACTCGGTGCCCGCGCCGATCATGAGATCAGCCTCGCCAAGGCGAATGCGGTCGGCGGCCATCGCCACCGCCTGCAGGCCGGACGAGCAGAAGCGGTTGATGGTCTGCGCGGGCACCGCGTCGGGCAATCCCGCCAGCAGCGCTCCGATGCGTGCAACGTTCATGCCCTGCTCGCCCTCGGGCATGGCGCAGCCGACCACGATGTCGCCGATACGCGCCGCATCGATGCCCGGTGCCTGTGCGACGACTTCGCGCAGCACGTGCGCGAGGAGCTCGTCGGGTCGCGTATTGCGGAACATGCCGCGCGGCGCCTTCCCGACCGGCGTGCGGGTTGCGGCGACGATGTAGGCGTCCTGGATCTGTCGGCTCATGCGTGCGGCTCCTCTTGGAATCGTTCTGGTTCGATCTGTCTCTCCCCGCTCTCCGGGCAGAGCGCAATCAGTTGCGCAGCGGCTTGCCTGTGGTCATGGTGTGCTGGATGCGCGCCTGTGTCGCGGGCATCTGCGCCAGTGCCACGAAGTGCTCCCGCTCGAGTCGGAGCAGCCACGCCTCGTCGACCACCGAACCCCGTTCGACCTCGCCGCCGCAGAGGCACGTGGCGATTCGCGACGCAATCTCGAAGTCGTGATCCGAGATGAACTTGCCTTCGAGCATGTTCACCAGCAGCATCTTGAACGTGGCGATCCCGACGTCTCCCGCGACCTGCACCTGCCTCGCGGGCAACGGCGGCCGGTAACCCGATTGCGCCAGGGCGCGCACCTCGGACCGGGCGACATGCAGCAGTTCGTGCGCGTGCATCACCACTACGTCCGAGTCGCGCAGCAATTTCATTTCTTTGGCTTCGAGTGCCGAAGTCGACACCTTGGCCATCGCAACCGTCTCGAAGTACGGCTTGAGCTCCGCGAACACGTCGCCGCCCGGACCCGCCGCGCGCGAGGCGCGCAAGGCGATTTCCTTGAGTCCGCCACCGGCGGGCAGCAGCCCCACGCCGGCCTCGACGAGGCCGATGTAACTCTCGAGGGCCGCCACCGTGCGCGCGCTGTGCATCTGGAATTCGCAGCCGCCGCCCAGTGCCATGCCGCGAACCGCGGCGACGACCGGCACCAGCGAGTACTTCAGACGCATGCTGGTGGCCTGGAACGTGGCGATCATCGCGTCGAATTCCTCGATCTTTCCGGCCGCGAGCAGACCCATCGCACCCTTGAGATCGGCCCCGGCGGAAAACGGTTCGGATTCCTGCCAGATGACCAGTCCCTCGAAATCGCGCTCCGCCACCTCGACCGCGCGCGCAAGTCCCGCCAGGACGCCGTCGGAAACGGTGTGCATGCGGGTCTTGAACGAGACGACAGCCACGCCGTCGCCGTCGTGCCAGCAACGCACGGATTCGTCCTCGAACACGGTCTCGCCGCGGTCGAAAGTTTCACCCAGCAGCGGATCGGGAAAGCGCTGGCGTTTATAGACGGACAGCTCCGAGCGCGGCAGCACGTTTGCGTCCGCGGGCCCGAAACTGCCCTCGGCGCCATGTACCCCCGTGCGGCCGTCCCCGACCCAGGGCGGCAAAGGTGCATCGCTCATGCTGCGGCCCGCCGCGATGTCTTCTTCGATCCACCGCGCAATCTGCTGCCAGCCTGCCGACTGCCAGGTCTCGAAGGGTCCGAGCGACCAGCCGTAGCCCCAGCGCATCGCGAAGTCGACATCGCGCGCGGTGTTGGCGATCGACGCGAGGTGATGGCTCGCATAATGGAAGAGATCGCGGAAGACTGACCAGAGGAACCCGGCCTGCGGATGGCTGCTGGCGCGCAGGGCCGCAAACTTTTCCGCCGGATCGCGAAGCTTGAGGATCGTTGCGACCTCGGGCGCGACTTCGCCCTGGCCTTGCACGTACTCGCCGCTGGCGGGATCGAGCACGAGGATGTCGCGCCCCACTTTGCGGTAGATGCCGGCGCCGGTCTTCTGGCCGAGCGCGCCTTTCTCGACGAGGCCAGCGAGCCAGTCCGGCGCGCGGAAATAGCGATGCCAGGGATCTTTGGGCAGCGTGTCGGCCATGGTCTTGATGACATGGCCCATGGTGTCCAGGCCCACGACGTCGGCAGTGCGGTACGTCGCCGACTTGGGCCGGCCGATCGCGGGCCCCGTCAGCGCATCGACCAGATCGAACGGCAGTCCAAGGCGCGTGGTGTGGTGCATGGCCGCGAGCATCGAGAAGACCCCGATGCGATTGCCGATGAAATTCGGCGTGTCGCGGGCAATGACCACGCCCTTGCCGAGCGTGCTGGTGAGGAAGGTTTCGAGCCCTTCCAGAACCGCGGAGTCGGTGTCGCTGGTGGGAATCAGCTCGGCGAGATGCATGTAGCGGGGAGGGTTGAAGAAATGCACGCCGCAGAAGCGCGCGCGCAGTTCCTGCGGCAACACCTTCGAGAGCTCGGTGATGCCAAGGCCGGACGTGTTGGAGGCCAGGATCGCGTGGGCGGAGAGATGCGGCGTCACCCGGTCGTACAGCGACTTCTTCCAGTCCATCCGTTCGGCAATCGCCTCGATCACGAGGTCGCATTCGCCGAGCAGGTCAAGGTGCTGGTCGTAATTTGCCGCTGTGATCCCGGCCGCGGCGTGCCGGCTCGCGAGCGGGGCAGGTGACAGCTTTCCGAGATTGGCGATCGCGCGGTCGGCGATGCCATTCGCGGGGCCATCCTTCGCGGCGAGGTCGAACAGCACGGTGTCGACCCCGGCATTGGCCAGGTGTCCGGCAATCTGGGCTCCCATGACACCGGCTCCGAGCACCGCGACTTTGCGAATCTTCAACGCGCCCATCGACTCCCCCTTGAATTCGATTCCCGTTGCAGGAGGTCACTGCCTGAGAACCCAGATTAAGTACGTTATCTAATAGTTTGATTTAACTCTAAATATTGAAGACGCCGAGGGACAGAAAAAATTTGGCGACAAATTCGGCGCCAACGCCGGCGGCTGCGTGAGGGGCAGGATGCCCGCCGCTGCCCAGGCAGGTGCGGGCCGCGAGTGCGCGATTGTGAGGCCCATCACCGATTCTCTCAAGCCATTCGCGCAAGGTCGCATACGGGCTCATTCCGAGCGCATGATTGCGTTGCAAGTCCACGTTTTTTCAACCTTTTGTGATAACCTTTGTGGTCTCCGCCGGAGCCGTTCTAACGCATCTGCGCGCATCCGTCTTCACAACTTCTTGATCTCACGAAGGAAACACGACCATGGCGGTGGAGCGGACTTTGTCGATCATCAAACCGGACGCGGTCGGCAAAAACGTCATCGGTCAAATCTATTCGCGGTTTGAACAGGCGGGACTCAAGGTGATCGGCGCGAAAATGCGGCGCCTCTCCCGCACCGACGCTGAAGGTTTCTACGCCGTGCATCGCGAGCGACCGTTTTTTGGTCCGCTGGTCGAGTTCATGTCTTCCGGTCCCGTCATGATCCAGGTACTGGAAGGCGAAGATGCGGTGACTCGGCATCGCGAAATCATGGGGGCGACCAACCCGAAGGATGCCGCTCCCGGAACCATCCGGGCGGATTTCGCCGAATCCATCGATGCCAACGCCGTGCATGGATCCGATGCCGCAGATACGGCGCGGAAGGAGATCGACTATTTCTTCACCGCGCAGGAACTCTGCGCGCGCTGAGCGCGCGCGGGCCGATTATCGTGAGCGACTCTCCGCGCATCAACCTGCTGAACCTCGATCGTCCGCGATTCGAGGCCTTCTTCGCCGAACTCGGTGAACCGCGCTTTCGTGCGCACCAGTTGATGAAGTGGATATATCACCGCCACGTCACCGATTTCGCCCTGATGACCGATGTGGGCCGCAACCTGCGGACGCGGCTCGCCGAAAGCTGCGAGATACGTGCGCCGGAGATTCTCGTTGAGCAGCAGTCCACCGACGGCACGTACAAGTGGATGCTCGGATTGCCCGGCAGCAATGGCAACGCCATCGAGACCGTCTACATCCCGGAGCCCGCGCGCGGCACGCTGTGCGTGTCGTCGCAAATCGGTTGCGCGCTCAACTGCACCTTTTGCTCGACCGGCGCCCAGGGCTTCAATCGCAATCTCTCCACCGCCGAGATCATCGGCCAGGTGTGGGTGGCTGCACGCACGCTGGGCAACGAGACGCGCGGCAACCGGCGCATCACCAACGTCGTGATGATGGGCATGGGCGAACCCTTGCTCAATTTCGACAACGTGGTCGCGGCGATGCACCTCATGCGCGACGACTTCGGATTCGGACTCGCGAGCAAGCGCGTCACGCTCTCGACCGCGGGGCTGGTGCCCATGATCGACGAGCTGGCAAAGACCGCAGACGTGAGTCTCGCGGTGTCGCTGCACGCACCGGACGATGAGCTTCGCAGCGAACTGGTGCCATTGAACCGCAAGTACCCGATCGCGGATCTGCTGGCTGCGTGCAATCGCTATGCGGCGGCACGCCCACGATCCTCCGTCACTTTCGAATACACGCTGATGGACGGCATCAACGACCGTCCCGAACAGGCCCGCGCGCTGGTCAAACTGCTGCGGCGCGTGCCCTCGAAACTCAATCTCATACCGTTCAATCCGTTTCCCGGTACCCAGTACCGGCGTTCCTCCCGCGATGCCATTCTCGAGTTCCAGCGCATCGTGATGGATGCCGGGCTGATCGCCACCGTCCGGCGCACACGCGGCGATGATATCGACGCGGCCTGCGGCCAGCTCGTGGGCCGGGTCAACGACCGCACCCGCCGCAGCCGCATGTTGCGGGAGCGATCCGGTTTGCCGTCGCCGGGAGTCGCTGCCCATGCCGCATAGCACGCGCCGTCTTCGTGGAGCTCTGGTGGTGGCTTGCCTGGCGACGCTTGTCACCGCATGCAGCGGACAGGTGAGTTTCGGCAAGCTCGACGCCTCCCGCAAGGACAAATCCACTCCCCGCGAGTCTCCCGTTGATCGCATGGACGCCGAGGAAAGCCCGTCACGAGCGGCGGAAATCAACGTCAGTCTGGGTCGCGGCTACATGGAGCAGGGCCAGAACGAGATTGCCCTGCAGAAGTTCCGTCGGGCCATAGAACTGGCACCGAATCTCCCGATCGCCCACACCGCGATCGCCGTCCTGTACGAACGCATCGGCGACGACGACAGCGCGGGCAAACACTACAAGTACGCCGCCGACCTCGACAAGAAGTCGGGCGTCATGAACAACAACTACGGCACCTGGCTTTGCCGCCGCAGCCAGTTCAAGGAAGCCGACCGGCGATTCGCGATCGCCATCGCCGATCCGTTCTACCAGACTCCCTCGGTCGCGCTTGGCAACCGGGCGACCTGCGCGCTGCGTACGGGCAACCTCGCAGTGGCGGAGTCGAGTCTGGAGCAGGCCCTGCAGCTGGACCCGAACAATGCCGTGGCGTTGCTCGCGATGGCGGACCTTCAATACCAGCGCAAGCAGTATTTCCGTGCGCGTGCATTCGTGCAGCGCTACGAGACCGCGCAACAGTCGCCTACTGCCGACAGTCTGGTGCTGGCGATGCAGATCGAACAGGCACTCGGCAACGCCGGTGTCGCCGACGAGTACCGTTCGCGTCTGCGCCGCGATTTCCCGCGTTCGGAGCAGACCCGTGCAATCGATGCAACGGAGAGAGTGCAGTGAATCAAAACGAAGGGGGGGTGCCGGTGCGGCCGATCGATGATCAGCCGATCGAGGCGATGGAGCGTGACCGCTCGCAGATTCCGCTCTGGCCCGAACTCGAACGGGAGCTTGAACGGAGTCTGGACGAACAGCATGGGGACCCGACGGCGTCCGCGCCGGGAGCCGGCGCGGAGCCTGCGGAAGTCGACAGTTTCTCCACCGTCGAAGCCGTCACCGGGATCGAACCGGCGAACGAATCGAGCAGTACCCCCCGCGCAGACGCTGCCATCACCACGGGCATGCAGGATGTGCCCGTGCCGGAGTCCGATGCGGCGGCCGCGGCGCCTGGCCTCGACGCACGCGGCACTCTGCAATCCGATCCCGATCTTGAACTCGCGATGCGGCTGCGCGCGGCGCGCGAGCGCGCTGGCCTGTCACGCGCGGAAGTCGCGCGACTGACGCATATCGCGCCCACGTTGCTGGACGCGATCGAGGAAGGGCGATTCGGACGGCTGGGCGCTGGCGTTTTTGCCCGCGGGTACCTGCGGTCCTACGCGCGCGCTGTCGGAGTGCCGGAGGCGGTGGTCGAGGTGTGGGAAGGCCGCTCGCAGCGGGTCCCGGACTCCGTGCCCGGACCGTCTCTCGCCGCCGCATCGCCGCGGCGCAGCACTCGGCAGGTCGCGCACCCGATCATGTACACCCTGCTGACGGCGCTGATCGCGATACCGGCCTACTATGGTGTCCGCCAGGCGCAGCATTCGCCGTTGCAGGATATCCGCGCCGCAACCGCGGATGTCACGCGACCGTCCCCTGCTCGGGAACGCCCAGGCACCTCTGAGACCGCCGGTACCCCTGCGGTCGACCCGCCGGGCAACGATTCGCTGTCACCGGCAACACCGCCGGCAAGCCCGACTGCCGTTCCGACGTGGCAACAGCCAGTGATGGCTTCACTGACGCCGATGCTGGGCGCCACGCGTGCCGGGAGCGCGCCTTCGCCCGTGGATATGCGTCGAGTCGAGTTGCGGCTGAGTGCGCCCAGCTGGATCGAGATCGTCTCGGCCGACGACGAAGCCCGGGTTTTCGAGCGTCGCCTGCTGCCGGCCGGCTCCGTCCAGGAGTATTCACTGCCTCGCTCTGCGCGGTTCCGCATCGGCGATGCCGATGCGGTGGAACTGCGGGCGGATGGCAGGGTCATTGACCTTGTGCCTTTCACGCGTGCCAATGTCGCGACCTTGACGCTGGAGGAAGCAGACTCCTAGGAGTCGAGATCCCCGGCATCCCTGACGCGAATCGCCGCGCCGGGAGTCGGGCCGAATCGGCGACCGGGGCCCGAACGCCGGGAATCCGCTGGACTCGTGAACGCCGCCTCACGACAACTGGAATCCCCAGTCGGCGGGAATCATCATTGCGTCATCGAGTATTGTTAACGGGTTCGGATTTCGAATCGATGATCGCAGACGCGTCCGCCAGGACGCTGCTCAACCGGAGTCGCAATGACCATAGACATGATGGACGAACACGAACGATCCGAGTACGTGCGGAGCTGGCTGCGCCAGAACACGATGGTGATGCTCGGGGGTGTCGGGCTCGGCGTTGCCGTACTCGCGGGAATCCATTTCTGGCAGGAGCATCAGCAGAGTCGCCGCGAGCAGGCGCAGATGCTTTACCGCCAGCTCGAGCAGGCCAACGAGAAGAGCGACACCAAACTCGGCACACAACTGGCTGCGCGCTTGCGTGGCGACTTCAAGGGCACTCCATACGCGGTGTTCGCGGATCTGCATGACGCCCGGCGTGCACAGGAAGCAGGCGACCTCAAGCGCGCCGGCAGCATTCTGGCCGATGCCTCGCGTGCCGCGAAATTGCCGGAGCTCAAGGATCTGTCGAACCTGCGCCTGGCGCGGGTGAAGCTTGCCGACGGCAATGCCGGCGAAGCCCTTGCGCTGGCTGACAGCGTCGAAGGGGAAGGCTTCAAACCGCTGGCGGCCGAAATTCGCGGTGACGCACTGGTGGCGCTCAAACGCGAGGTCGACGCCGCCAAGGCCTACGATTCCGCATTGACGCTGCTCGATTCCACTGCCGCTCAGCGTACGGTCGTCGAGCTCAAGCGCAACGATCTTTCGGTCGCGGCGTCGGCCTCGCCAACGCCCGTATCCGCGCCGGAAGCGATGCGCATGCCCATGGCGCCGCCGACACCGATGCCGGAGCCGCCACCCAATGAGGCACCAGCAACCAATTCAGCGCCAGGAGAAACCGGGTGAAGCGACTCCTCGTAACAGCCCTGCTCGCGTCTCTTGCGCTTTCCGCCTGCGACACCCTGCGAAATGTGTTTCGCGGTACGTCCAAGGACAATGTCGAACCGCCGGTCGAATTGACCGAATTTGCCGCCACCGTTGCGGTCGCACAGCTCTGGGCGCGCGATCTCGGTGACGGCGCTCCGGGTGCGGGACTCAAGCAGACACCTGCCGCACTTGATGGCCGCGTCTATGCGGCGGATCCGGGTGGTGCGCTGGTGGCGCTGGACGCCGCGAGCGGCAACGAGATTTGGAAAGTGGATACCGGATTGCGGCTGGGATCCGCGGTCGCCGCAGGCGATGGCATCGTCGCGGTAGGAACGCTGGATGGAAAATTGCTGGCGTTCGCAGCGGACGATGGCAAGAGCCGCTGGACGGCGACGCTGTCTTCCGAAGCGCTGGCAGCACCCGCCATTGCGGAGGGGCTCGTGGTCGCACGCTCCATCGATGGTCGCGCGTATGGATTCGACATCGAGGACGGTGAACGGCGGTGGGTCTTCGATCGCGGTGTGCCGCTGCTGTCCCTGCGCGGCAACGGGCCGCCGCTGGTGGCCGCGGGGCGTGCACTGCTTGGCTACGACAATGGCAAGCTGGTGGCGCTCGATCTGGACAACGGGACCGCGGACTGGGAGCAGACTCTGGCGTCCGGTGAGGGCCGCTCCGAGATCGAGCGTACGGTCGACATCGACGGGGAACTGGCGAGAGAGGGCAATCGCGTCTACGCGACGGCTTTCGGCGGAGGCGTCGTGGCGCTTGAAGCGGACTCTGGCCGCATCGCCTGGACTCGCGAAATCGAGGCTTACGGTGGTGTCGCGTTGCAGGCGGAACGCTTGTACGTGGCGGATGCGAAGGGCAAGGTCTGGTGCCTCAATGCCGGCGACGGTCGAGTGCTGTGGGAACAGGAAGGCCTCGGTTATCGTGGTCTGACCACGCCGGCCGTAGTCGGAGAGCACCTCGTCGTCGCCGACCTCGAAGGCTATGTGCACTGGCTGCGGACTTCCGACGGGGCGTTAGCCGCGCGTGAGCGCGTCGGCAAGGATCGTGTGCGCGCGACCGCGCTGGTGGTCGGCAACGTGGTGTACATCGTCGGTACCGAGGGCGACATCGCGGCCTTTCGCGTCGGCGGGTGAACGCCCCGGTCACGAGCGTCGCGTTGCTGCCCGTGGTGGCACTGGTCGGCCGACCGAACGTCGGCAAGTCGACTCTCTTCAACGTGCTGACGCGCAGCCGCGACGCGCTGGTGGCGGATCAGCCGGGCGTCACACGTGATCGGCACTATGGCTTCTGTCGGGAGCGCGACCGGCGTCCCTTCGTCGTGGTCGACACGGGCGGACTCTCCGGCGAGAGCGAGGACATGGATGCGCTGACGGCGCGGCAGGCCTGGGCCGCGATCGACGAGTCCGACCTCGTGGTGCTGATGCTCGATGCCCGCGACGGGCTCATGGGCGTCGATCAGGACATCCTGGCAAGGCTTCGCCGCACGGCGAAACCGCTGGTCCTTGCGATCAACAAGGTCGACGGCCTCGACGAGTCTGCCGTCGATGCCGAATTCGCCGTGCTCGGCATGAAGGCACGTGTGCCGATTTCCGCAGCGCACCGCCGTGGCACCGACACGCTCGTCGCGGCGATTCTGGATGGCCTGCCGATTCAGGATCCGCTGGGCGAATCCGCGGACGGCGCAGCGAGTGTCGCCGATCTCCGTAGCGTGGACATACCGAAAGTCGCGATGGTGGGGCGGCCGAACGTGGGCAAGTCCACCCTGATCAACCGCCTGCTGGGCGAGGAGCGCGTGATCGCCTCGGCCACTCCGGGCACCACGCGCGACACCATCGAGGTGCCGCTCCTGCGCGATGGCCACGAGTACATCCTGGTCGACACTGCAGGTGTGCGACGGCGCGGCAAGGTGGAAGCGGCCCTCGAGAAATTCTCCGTGATCAAGACCCTGCAGGCGATCGAACGCGCGCATGTCGTGGTCGTCCTCATCGATGCCGCCGAGGGCGTCACTGACCAGGACGCGACGGTCATCGGTCACGTGCTCGACGCGGGTCGTGCGCTGGTGATCGCCGCGAACAAGTGGGACGGGCTCGCGCGGGACGCGCGCGAGCGCGTACGCTCGGAACTCGAAAGGCGCCTGGTGTTCGTCGACTGGGCCGAGCAGGTATTCATCTCGGCCTTGCACGGCAGCGGCCTCGGCGAACTGATGCAGGCGGTCAGACGCGCGCATCGTTCCGCCTCGCATCCACCGTCCAGCAACGAATTGACGAAGGCCATCGAGATCGCGACGGACAGGAACCCGCCACCCATGGTCGGCGGACGCGCCGCCAAGCTGCGCTATGCGCACCTGGGTGGCAACTCTCCGCTCCGGGTGATCGTGCATGGTTCCCGCTTGTCCGGCCTGCCGGACTCCTATCGCCGCTACCTCGCGAATTTCCTGCGCGATCGCTTCGAGTTGGTGGGCGTGCCGATCCTCGTCGATTTCCGCGAGGGAGAGAATCCTTTCGCGGGAAGAAAGAACGAGTTGACCGACGCCCAGGTGCGCAAGCGGCGCCGCCTGATCCGTCATGCCAAGCGGCGCTGACGCCTCCCTTAGCCCGGGCCCGCGTGTTCCAGGCGCGCTGATCCTCGCCGGCGGGGCAGGGCGAAGACTCGGTGGAGTGGACAAGGGCTGGGTGCAGATTCGCGGCGAGCCCCTGGTGATGCGAAGCATCCGTCAGCTGGCCGAATGCGGATGGCCGATCGCCGTGAGTGCAAATCGGCACCTGTCCCGCTATCGCTCGCTGGGGTTGCGGGTAGTCGAGGACTTCCACGCGAATCTCCCGGGACCACTGGCGGCGATTTCGGCCGCGCTGCGCGCGGGTTTCGGCAATCCGCTGCTGACTCGTCCGGTGGATGCGCTGGAGGTGCCGGCCGCGGTTTACGCGGCACTGCTCGAGGCGTCGACGTCCGGAGCGCGGCCGGCCTACGCGGCCGATGCGGAGGGGGATCAGCCGCTGGTGGCACTCTGGCCGGCGGATGCGTTATGCAATGTCGAGGCCGCATTGCAAGCAGGCCGCAATTCGGTGCGCGCGTTGCAACGGGATCTCGGCGCGGTGCGCGTCGAGTTCGACGACCTTGTTTTCGGCAATATCAATTCGCCGGCGGACCTCGAACTGGCCACGTCCGGTGTCTTCGCTTCGACCCCATGCTGACGCTGGACGAGGCACGCGCCAGGGTACTCGCGGCCGCGCGCCAGCTACCCCCATTGGACCAGGAGCAGGTTGCACTCGATGCCGCGTATGGCCGCATCCTTGCGCACGATCTGATCGCCGCTCGCGCCGTGCCGGGCTTTCGCTGCAGTGCGATGGATGGATACGCGTTCCGCCTGGCGGATCTTGGCGCAGCGAACCCGCCCGGTGGACCAGACCCGTTGCTGGGCGAGGATGGCGTGACACTGGCCGGCGCGACAGAGGTTCCACCGCTGGCGCGATCGGCTTGTCGAAGAATCACCACGGGCGCCCCTGTGCCCGAGGGTGCGGATACGATCGCGATGCACGAGCGTACGCGTCGCCTCGTGGCGACCGACGGCACGGTGTCGATCCAGTTCCTGCAGGTGCCGCCGCAGGGCGCGAACATCCGCCAGGCCGCCGACGATTTTCCCGCGGGCTATCGCGCGCTGACTTCGGGGCATCGTCTCGACGCCGTCGCCATCGCCACGGCCGCCGCGATGGGCTTTCGCGACCTTGTGGTCAAGGCGTCTCCGGCCGTCGGCGTCGTGACCACCGGGGATGAGTTGCTGCCCGCTGGCGCGTCCTTGCCGTTTGGCCTTCGCTTCGACAGCAACGGCCCCATGCTCGATGGCCTCCTCAGGGCGCACGGCGTTCACGATGTGGAACGCACGCACGTTGGCGATGACGCGGGCAGGACGCGGAGCGTGCTGCAAGCCGCCGTGGCCGCGCGACGAATGGTGATCCTTACCGGTGGCGTGTCCGCGGGAGAGGCCGATCTTCTGCCCGAGATCTGTTCCGAACTCGGCGAGCTGCTGTTCTGGAAAGTTGCGTTCCGACCCGGAATGCCGGCGCTCTGCGCGCGGATCGGCGACGCACTGGTGTTCGGACTGCCCGGAAATCCGGTTTCGGTGCTGGCAACGTTCGTGGCGCTCGTGCGACCGGCGCTTGCCGTGTGGACGGGGTGTGCTGCGCTCGACCCCGCGCCCACGATGGCGCGCCTGACGGAGGGCGTGGCGAAATCGCACGATCGCCTGGAATGGAGGCGCGGCACGCTTTCCACCGGCGGCGATGGCGTCGCGGAAGTGGCGATGCACCCGTTCACGGGATCCGGCGCACTGCGCTCGCTGCTGGAGTCGAACGTGCTCGTCGAACTTGCCTCCGATCGGTCCGATCTCGCCGAGGGGACGCTGGTACCGGTGCGACGCTGGGTTCCTGTATGAGCATCGCATTCGATGCAGTCATCGAGGCCGTCCACGCGCAAGCGCGGATGGCGAACGGCGCGCGCCTCATCGACGTGCGGGAAGCGGTCGAACACGACGTCGGCGCCCCGCTGGGCAGCCGCAACGTTCCGGTGTCGCAACTCGACTCGGACGCGGAGCTTGCGAACTGGCCGAGCGACGCCGAGATCATCCTGATCTGCGCCACCGGCAGGCGATCGCAGCACGCGGCCGCGAAGCTGCGCGAGCGGGGCTTCGTCGCAGTCGCGAGCGTCGAAGGTGGATTCACCGCGTGGCGGACGGCGGGGCTGCCGGAGCGTCCGAATAGCCTGGACCGAGATTCGCGCGAACGCTACGCGCGGCAGTTGATCCTGCCCGAGGTTGGCGCCCGCGGCCAGCGCCGCCTGGCGAACGCGCGCGTGCTGATCGTGGGTGCCGGTGGGCTGGGATCCCCTGTCGCGTTCTATCTTGCCGCAGCGGGAGTGGGTCACCTGCGAATCGTCGACCCGGATAGTGTCGAACGCAGCAATCTCCATCGCCAGATCCTGCACCGTGATGCCGACGTCGCGACGGCGGGCAATCCGGAGGATGCGGTCTCGAAGGTGCGTTCGGCACACCGCGCGCTGGCCGCCCTGAATCCCTGCGTGCAGGTTGAAGCCATCCCTCTGGCGCTTGATGCGCAGAACGCCGCGGACCTTGCGCGGGATGCAGACGTGCTGGTGGATGGTGCAGACAATTTCGCGGCGCGACAGGCGCTGAACGCGGCGGCCATCGCGCTGGGCAAACCGCTGGTCTACGGCGCGGTGCACCGGTTCGAAGGTCAAGCCAGCGTGTTCTGGCCGGCGCGGCCCGGATCTCCCGCACCGTGTTACCGGTGTCTGTTCCCGGAGTCTCCGCCCGCTGAGCTCGCGCCGAGCTGCGCGGAGGCCGGGGTGCTCGGAGTGGTGCCGGGCTTGATTGGCCTGATCCAGGCCACCGAAACCCTGAAGCTGCTGCTGGGATTCGGCGAGACGCTTTGTGGTCGTCTGCTGGTGTTCGACGCCCGCAGCACCACGTTTCGTGACATCGCGATTCCGCGCGATCCCGCCTGCCACGCGTGCGGCGTCACCGCGCCCACGACATGAGGTGTACGCCGATGCCGCGCTTCCGGAGGCCGCAGGGTCTCCAGGAGGAGTACGGGATGCCTGTCCGCCCCCAGGGTTCCGCTCGGGGTTCGACCGGTCTTCGCCAAGGAACCCCTGAACAAGGTTCGGAGGTTCCTCGATACAGGGACGTATCGCCACGAATCAATCGATAAGCGATTGATTCGTGGGAGCCGGGTTCGGACCTGCGCCGAACTCGGCGCCGGTCTGGCATTCAGGATGACTTGATCAGACCTCCCTAGGAGTCTGGGCGGCAGGAAGGTTCGCGTTGCAGACCGGAAGGCTTCTGCCGCCCAGACTCCTAGCCCTGGCTGCGGCCGGCGAGTCGTGCAAGCTGCTCGGGAGTCGCCTCGGGCTGCTGCGACTTCCATATGTCGTACGGCATGCCATAGACGTACTCGCGCGCAGCGACGCGGCTCAGCTCCTCTCCGCGTTCCGCAGCCGCTTCGCACACCCAGTCGGCGAGGCAATTGCGGCAGAAGTCCGCAAGGATCATGAGGTCGATGTTGGCGACATCGCGGTGCTCGCGAAGGTGCGCCAGCAGGCGCCGGAATGCCGCAGCGTCGCGGGCATCGACGGCCGGATCGGCGTTGGCGGCGTGCGCGCCCGGCGAGTTCACCCCGCTTCCAGTCCATCCACGCGGGCCGCGCAGATGAAGTCGTTGCGCGACAGTCCGCCGACGTCGTGCGTCGAATATCGCAACCGGCAGCGGTTGAAGCCGACTTCCATGTCGGGATGGTGATCCTCCTGGTGCGCGATCCAGGCGACCGCGTTGACGAAAGCCATGCATCGATGAAAGTCGGCGAACTTGAACTCGCGACTGATCGCGTGCCGGTCGTCCGACAGCATCCAGTGAGGCAGGGTGCCGAGCAGTTCGTCCGTCTCGCCGGTGCTCAGGGCATGTTCCGCGCCGCGCAGCGGCACGCAATGCTCGTCTGCCAGTACATTTCGTTCCGTTGCGGCGTTCATCCGGAGTCACTCTCGGGTTGACCGCCGCAGTATAGGCCCCATGTTTGCCGCATCCCACCCGACGCGCCTGGCGTCGCCCTGACGGCCGGTACCCATCGCATGATCCAGATACTGGAAGGCGCGCAGCGTCATTTTCGCCGGCTGATCGAGGAGCAGGAGCTGCCCGGCCTGGGCGTCCGGCTTGCCGCCGAGCATCCCGGCACGCTGCGCGCGGATTGTCGTCTCGAGTTCTGCGAAGCCGGCGATCTCGTCGGCGACGAGTTGTCGATCGAGTGCGACGGCTTCACCGTGTATGTGGACGCCGCGAGCGTTCCCTACCTGGAGGCCGCGGAGATCGACTTCGTCGCGAACGCCACGGGCGGGGAACTCGCGATCAGGGCGCCGGGACTCAAGCCGCGCGAGCCGGATGCCGATGCTGGACTGGCAGAGCGCTTGCGTCACCTGATCGAGGTGGAGATCAACCCTTCGCTGGCGTCGCATGGCGGACGCGTGGCGCTCGAGGAAATACGCACCGACGGTGCGGTGGTGCTTCGATTCGGCGGCGGCTGCCAGGGCTGCGGCATGGTCGGAACGACCTTGCGCGAGGGCATCGAGGGCACGCTTCGGGAGCGCTTTCCGGAGATCACGGCGGTGCTCGACGCGACCGACCACGCAAGCGGAGCGAGTCCCTACTACAAGCCATGACCTGACGAGGTTCCGTCGCCGCCACGCTGGCCTGCAGCGGCACGCGCACGCGCAGTGGCCGAAACATCACTTGAGGTGGCTGAGATCCTCGAGCTGGCCGTCCTGCTGCGCATAGAACGACGCGAGGTCGGCGAGGTCCTGGTCACTGAGTTCCTTGACGAATCCCGCCATGATCGCGTTGTCACGGCGACCATTGCGATATTCCTGCATCGAGCGCACCAGATAGTCCGCGTACTGCCCGGCGATGCGCGGGTACTGCCCATCCAGGGTCTTGTCCCCGTCGGCGCCGTGGCAGGCGGCGCAGGGCTTGGACTTGATGGCTCCCGCGGCGGCATCGCCTTTCGGCGCGGCAGGTGCGGCCGACGCGAACACCGCAAGCAGTGACGCGCACAATGCAATGCGAAGTCGGTTTACGGGCATGGGCCTTGAGTGTGTCAATCGCATCTGGAGCTGTTCCTGGAGGTACGGTTCAGTGTTTCGCAGCGGAGGAAAGATACGCGGCGATATCGGCGATGTCCTGATCGGACAGACTCTCGCCTTGCGCCTGCATCGTCGGATGCGTGCGTCGACCCTCGCGGTATTCGGTCAGCGCGGCGACGAGGTAAGGCGCGTTCTGTCCGTGGATCTTGGGCACGTGATACGTCGGATACACATTGCGATAGCCGGAAATACCGTGACAACCCGTGCAGGTGTACACGCGCAATCGGCCTTCTTCCGCATTGCCGGTGAGCGCAGGCGTCGGCGCGGGCGGCGGCACCACCACGGCGGTCGTGGCGACGCCGTCGAGTGCTTCGGCAGGCGCCGGTGGTGGCGAATCGGCAACTTGCGCGGTTGCGCAGCCGGCGGCCAGCAGCAGGCAGCAGGCGAGGGCACGAGTAGGCGCGTGGGGCATGTCCGATCGATTCCTGGGCGCGAAGATCGTGGGAAGGCAGGGCAAAATCATTGGAACGCGTCGCCGGATGCAGGCGCGTCCTGAGGCGACGCGAAAGTATAACCAGCGTCGTGGAGACTCGATACCCGGGCGCTGCGGAGGGTTCTCCGGCGCGCCGCTCCAGACGCACACCGTGTCCGTGACGGGTCTGCTGACGCCGTTGTGCACTGTGACTTGCGGCTCACGACAAATGTGAACAAGCACCCGATACTTGTTCGAGTCGGAGTTATACTGATATAGTTCGCTACAACACTAACGTTCCAGAGGCCAGTCATGTCGAGCAACAAGGGAAGGCGCAGGGGTGGCTGGGTGTCGGCCGCGCTGCTCGCGGCAATGCTCGCGGGCTGTGGGGACGGGGAGGGCGGCAAGAATGGCGAAGCCAAGGGCGATGACACCGCGGTCCCGGTCGAAACGGCCAAGGCCGCGCGCGACGAGATCGTGGCCAGTTATACCGGCACCGCCAGCCTCGAACCCGAAGGCCAGGCACAGGTCGTCGCGAAGACGAGTGGCGTCGTGCAGCGCGTGCTGGTCGAGGAGGGCGACAAGGTGCGGGCTGGCCAGGTGGTCGCCACACTGGATCCGGCCAGGCCGCGCCTGCAGTTGCAGCAAGCGGAAGCGAGCCTCAAGCGCCTCGAGAACGACGCGCGCCGCGCGCAGGAAATGTTCGATCGCAAGCTGCTGTCCGCCGCGGAAAGTGATCGTGCGAAGTTCGAGATGCAGACGCAGCGTGCCGCCTACGACATGGCTGACCTCGAGCTCTCGTACACGCAGATCACGGCTCCGATCAGCGGCACCGTCAGCCTGCGCATGGTCAAGCCGGGCAATCTGCTGACGCTCAACCAGCCCGCATTCATGATCGATGACTTCGATCCGCTGCTGGCGGTGCTCAACGTGCCGGAGCGGGAACTGCGCTTGCTCCGGCCGGGAATGTCCGTTGCCATGATCGTCGACGCGCTGCCCGGTCGGACCTTCCAGGGCACCATCGCGCGCGTGAGTCCCGTCGTCGACTCCAAGACCGGCACGCTGCGTGTCACTGCGGAGTTCCACGACGAGACGAACACCTTGAAGTCGGGCATGTTCGGCCGCCTGACGGTGGTGTACGACACCAAGACCGACGCGCTGGTGGTCCCGCGCGACGCCGTGGCCGATGAGGACGGAGAGACCTTCGTGTATGTGGTCGAGAAGGATCCCGATCCGCCCAAGGACAAGCCCGTCGAGAAAAAGCAGCGACGCTTCCCGTTCGGATCGGCCCAGGCTGACGACAAGCCGGCTGCAAAAACCAAGCCCAAGGGGCCAGCGCTCATCGCCAAGCGCAAACCGGTGACGCTCGGCTACGTCAGCGGCGACAAGATCGAGATTGCGAGCGGCGTCAAGGAGGGTGCCCGCGTGGTGACCGTCGGTCGCGCTGCCGTGCGCGATGGTACGCGGGTGCAGGTGATCGAGGGCATGAAGTGAGGGTTCGCGCGGCTCGCTTCGGCCGTTTGCAAGGCGGCGCACGCGGGGTGTGCACCGCCGCGCCGATCGATCCAGGCTTCCCGGGCGCCTCCGGCGCGCTCCGTCCGTGAATCTGGTCGAACTTTCGATCCGACGCCGCGTCACCATCGCGATGGTGACGGTTGCCCTGTTGCTGTTCGGCTTCATCGCGCTCGGGGAACTCAAGGTCAACCTGCTGCCCGATCTGACCTACCCAACGCTGACCGTGCGTACGGAATATGTCGGCGCTGCTCCCGCGGAAATCGAGACCCTTATCTCGGAACCGGTGGAGGAGGCGGTCGGAGTGGTGAAGAACGTGCGCAAGATCCGCTCGATCTCGCGTACCAGCCAGTCGGATGTCGTTCTGGAATTCGCCTGGGGCACGAACATGGAGCGGGCCAGCCTCGAGGTTCGCGACAAACTCGAAGTGCTGCAGCTGCCACTCGAAGCCCGCCAACCCGTGCTGTTGCGCTTCAATCCTTCGACCGATCCCATCATCCGTCTGGGTCTGGCCAGCGGGTCCGCGGGCAAGGGCTTCAACGAGGCGGAGCTCAAGCAGTTGCGCCGTTTCGCCGACGACGAACTCAAGAAGCGGTTGGATCCGGTCGACGGCGTCGCTGCGGTCAAGATCGGTGGCGGGCTGGAAGACGAGATCCAGGTCGCGGTCGATCAGCGTCGACTGGCATTGCTGAACCTTCCGGTCTCCGAAGTGATCGCGCGCCTGGCGGCGGAAAATGTCAACGTCTCCGGAGGCCGCATCGAGGAAGGCAGCCAGCGTTATCTCGTGCGCACGGTCAACCAGTTCGGCAGCGTGGACGAGATCGCCGAGATGGTGGTGCGCGTCGACGCCGAAGGCGTGCCGGTCCGCCTGCGGGACGTCGCGGAGGTGACGCAGGGGTTTCGCGAGCGCGAAGCTGTCATTCGCATCGACGGGCGCGAGGCCGTCGAACTCGCCGTCTACAAGGAAGGTGACGCGAATACCGTCAGCGTCGCCGATGCCGTGCACCAGGCGCTGAAGAAGTTCGAGCCGCTGGTGCCGGACAACATCAAGCTGACGGTGGTGGAAGACCAGTCGGTTTTCATCCGCAATGCGTTGAAGGAAGTGCGCAACGCTGCCCTCGAAGGCGGCTTCCTCGCCATCCTCGTCATCTTCTTCTTCCTCAAGGACGGCTGGAGCACGTTCGTGATCGGGCTGTCATTGCCGGTGTCCCTGATTGCGACATTCTTTTTCATGGGACAGGCGGGTCTCAGTCTCAATGTCATGTCGCTGGGAGGACTGGCGCTGGCCACTGGCATGGTGGTCGATGACTCGATCGTGGTGCTCGAGAACATCGCACGCATGCGCGAGCGCGGCATGGGCATCATCGAATCCGCCGTTCGCGGCACCAACGAGGTGGGTCTCGCCGTCACCGCTTCGACGCTGACCACCTGCGCCGTGTTCTTTCCGCTGGTATTTGTCGAGGGCGTCGCGGGGCAATTGTTCCGGGATCAGGCGTTGACGGTGACGATAGCGATGCTCATCTCGCTGGTGGTGGCGATGACGCTGATTCCGATGCTCGCGTCGCTCAAGGCCAAGGCGCCCGCCGCCTATCGCGAAGAGCCCGTTCCCGAGCGCGCGCCCGCTCGCACGCGGGTAGGTCGCGGCTGGCGACGGGCCACGGGATTCACCTTCGGCAAGCTGCCGGACAGCATTTTCGGCTTGCTGTGGAAGGCGGTCGTCTGGCTGGGAGGCCGGATCGGGGCGGCGCTCTCATGGCTCGGCAGCAAGCTGCTGATGCCCTACGACTGGGCCGCCGAGGCGTACGTCCGCAATCTTCCGGGCGCACTGCGCCGCCCCGGCCTCGTGCTCGTGGGCGCCGGGCTCGCCTTCGCGGGCGCGGTGGCGCTGCTCCCTTCCCTCGGACTCGACCTCATTCCGCAGTTGCAGCAGGGTCGTTTCGACATGACGGTGACCTTGCCGCCCGGAACACCCCTCGCCCAGACCGATGCGTTGGTCAGCGACATCCAGCGCCGCAACCAGGACAACGAATCGATCGAGACCCTGTTTGGAGTCAGCGGCAGCGGCACCCGGCTCGACGCCAATCCCACGGAGTCGGGAGAGAATATCGGACGGCTGCTCGTGAGCATGGCCCCGGGTACCGACGATGCCGACGAGGCAGGCGCGATGGCATCACTGCGCGAAACGGTGATCGACCGGCCGGGTGTGCAGCAGAAGTTCTCGCGGCCGCAGCTCTTCAGTTTCGCGACGCCGCTGGAAGTGGAAATTCGAGGGCTCAACCTCGAAGCGCTGCGCAGCGCCGGCACCGAGATGGCGAAGCGCCTCGCGTCCTCCGATCGCTTCACCGACATCAAGTCGACGGTGGAGCAGGGCTATCCGGAGATCCAGATACGCTTCGACCAGGACCGCGCGGCCGCACTCGGACTCACCACGCGGCAGATCGCCGACCAGGTCGTGCGCAAGGTGCGTGGAGAAGTGGCTACCCGCTACAGCTTCCTGGATCGCAAGATCGACGTGCTGGTGCGGGCGGTGGAGAGCGATCGCGCCTCGGTCGAGGACGTGCGCAATCTCGTCGTGAATCCCGAGAGCGAGCGGCCGGTGACGCTCTCTGCGGTGGCGGACATCGTCGCGACGGAAGGGCCGAGCGAAATCCATCGCATAGACCAGGAGCGTGTCGCGCTGATTTCCGCCAACCTGGCCTATGGCGATCTCGGTACCGCGGTAGCGGAAGTGCAGGCGATGCTTGCCGAATCGCCACTGGCCGCGGGTGTGGATGTCGCGATCGGCGGCCAGAGCGAGGAGCTGGACAACTCGGTCAACTCGCTGATCTTCGCGCTGACGCTGGCCATATTCCTCGTGTATCTGGTGATGGCGTCGCAGTTCGAATCGCTGCTGCATCCCTTCGTCATCCTGTTCACCATTCCGCTCGCGCTGGTGGGCGCGGTGCTCGCGCTCAAGCTCACCGGAACTCCGCTCTCGATCGTGGTATTCATCGGCCTGATTCTGCTGGTGGGCATCGTGGTCAAGAACGCCATCGTCCTGATCGATCGCATCAATCAGTTGCGTGGCACCGGCGTTGCGAAACGGGAGGCGATCGTGGGTGCGGCGAAGGCGCGGCTCCGTCCCATCGCCATGACCACGATCTGCACGCTGCTGGGTTTCCTGCCGCTTGCACTCGGGTCGGGTGACGGCGCGGAAGTGCGGGCACCGATGGCGATCGTGGTGATCGGCGGGCTGCTGGTGTCCACGCTGCTGACGCTTGTGGTCATTCCCGTCGTGTACGACCTGCTGGACCGCAACCCCGACGAGTCGTACCGTGAATACGCGCGCCGCGCGGGCGAGTCGGTGTCCGGCGAGGACCAGGACGCCAGCATGCGGGGTGCCGGCCACGCGGATCCCTCCCATGCATAGCCGCGCCGCACCGACGACATTGCCTTCGCCGCGCGCGCGGAGACAAGCGCACCGCGCGGCATACGAGCCGACATGATCGACCTGCCATCCTTGAGCCTGCGGCGCCCCGTCAGCATCATCATGCTGTTCGTATCGCTGCTGGTCATCGGCGGCATCGCCATGCTGCGCCTGCCGCTCGAACTTTTTCCCGCGATCGATGTGCCGTTCGTGCTGGTGCAGGCACCGTACGCCGGGGCTTCTCCCATCGAGATCGAACGCACGATCACCCGACCCATCGAAGAGGCGCTGGCGACCATTTCGGGCGTCAAGCGCATGAACAGCCAGAGCGACGCGCAGGGCAGCACGGTGTTCATGGAGTTCGACTGGGACAACGATGTCGCGATCAAGGCTTCGGAGACCCGCGAGCGCGTCGATGCGATCCGCGACGCCCTGCCAGACGATCTGCAACGCTACTTCGTCCTCAAGTTCTCGACCACCGACGAGGCGATCCTCGCGGTTCGCCTGTCGAGCAACGAGGATCTCTCCGGCACTTACGGACTGCTCGAACGCAAGTTCAAGCGGCCGCTGGAACGACTGCCCGGCGTTGCGAAAGTGGAGATTTCAGGGGTCGCGCCCAAGGAGCTCGAGATCGAGCTGATCGCCGATCGCGTCGCCGCGCACGACCTCAGCCTCAACGAGCTCGCCACCCGCCTCGGCGCCGCCAACTTCTCGGTTTCCGCCGGCACAATCGACGACGCCGGACAACGCTTCCGCGTGCAGCCGGTCGGCGAGTTGCACAACGTCGAGGAAGTGCGCAACCTCGTGGTCAACGACACCGGTCTGCGCCTTCGGGACATTGCCAACGTGCAGCTGAAGCCGGGTCGGCTCGACTACCGGCGACGGCTTAACCAGCGCGCGGCGGTCGGCATCGACATCTTCAAGGAGCGCAACGCCAACCTCGTGGAAGTGGGCCGCAGTGCGCTCGCGGAGATGGAGCGGATCGGGCGCGACAAGGAGCTCGAGGGCATCGAGACCCTGGTCATCGGCGACCAGGCCGCAGGTGTGATCGACTCGCTGGTCGAACTGGCCGAAGCGGGCGTGCTGGGATCGTTGCTCTCCTTGATCGTCCTCTACTTTTTCCTGCGTCACTGGCCGTCCACCCTCATGGTGTCCATGGCGGTACCGCTCTGCTTCGTCATCACACTGGGCGCCATGTACTTCATGGGCGTGACGCTCAACATCCTCACCATGATGGGGTTGCTGCTCGGCGTCGGCATGGTCGTCGACAATGCCGTGGTCGCGGTGGAAAGCATCTACCAGCAGCGCGAGAAGCAGCCGGGAGAACCGGTCAAGTCGTCGATCATCGGTGTACGCAACGTCGCCATTGCTTTGTCCGCAGGCACGCTCTGCCACTGCATCGTGTTCCTGCCGAATATCTTCGGCGAGAAGAACATGGTCAGCATCTTCCTCTCCCAGGTTGCCATCACGATCACGATCTCGCTGCTGGCGTCATGGCTGGTGGCAATCACGCTGGTTCCCATGCTGGCCGCGAAGATGTCCACGCCGCACTTCGTGCACGAGGACAGCGTGATCTCGCGCCTGCTCAAGCGCTACGAGCGCGCCCTGCGCTGGACGCTGGCGCACCGCGGTTTGACCATGCTCGCGGTGGGTATCCTGATCGCCGTCAGCTTCGTACCGCTCAAACTGACCAAGTTCGACATGTTTCCGAACAGCGAGGGACGCGAACTGCGGCTGGTCTACCGCATGAGCGGCAACTACTCGCTGCCCGAGATCGAGCCTTCCGTCATCCGCGTCGAGAACTATCTGCTCGAGCGCAAGGCCGAGTTCGAGATCGACACGGTGTACACCTGGTACTCCGAGCAGGGCGAGGCCAGTACCCGGATCAGCCTGGTTCCGTCCGACAAGGGCGACAAGAACCCGGATGAGATCATGGAGCTGATCCGCAAGGATCTGCCGAAGATTCCCATCGGTAGCCTGCAGTTCGGGTGGAACGAAGGTGCCGCGGGGGGTGGCGGAATCAAGGTTCGCATCACCGGCGACTCCACCGAACAACTGCGCGCAATCGCCGAAACGGTGATGCCCGTGCTCGAACGCGCTCCCGCCCTGCGGGACGTGCGCTTCGGCGACACCTCGCCCACCCGTGAGCTTGCCGTGCGCGTCGATCGCGAACGCGCCGCGCAGTACGGATTCAGCGCACAGGACGTGGCCCGTTACATCTCCATTGCCCTGCGCGGCACGCCGCTCCGCGAGTTTCGCGGGGAAGGCCAGCAGGACGAGGCACCGGTCTGGCTGCGCTTCCAGGGCTCGGACTCGCAGCGCGTGGACTCGCTCGCGGAATTCAAGCTCAGGCGCGACGACGGCACACTGATCCCGTTGTCCACGCTGGTTGATGTCAGCTTCGACCGCGCAGCCTCTTCGATCAGTCGCGAAGATCGGCGCACTGGACTCGATATCCAGATGAACATCGCGGAGGACACTACCCAGGAGGCCGCGCGTACCGAGCTCGAGCAGGCGATGCGCGGGATCGCCCTGCCGACGGGTTACGCCTGGGACCTCGGCGGAGGATTCGACGAATCCGACGAGGCCGGCAAGCAGATGGGCTTCAACATGCTGATCGCGCTTGCGCTGATCTACATCGTGATGGCGGCGATCTTCGAATCCCTGCTGCTGCCGATCACGATCCTGACCTCCGTGGTCTTCTCGATCTTCGGTGTGTTCTGGTTGTTCTGGATCACGGGCACCACGTTTTCGGTGATGGCCTCGATCGGCATCCTGATCCTGATGGGCGTCGTCGTGAACAACGGCATCGTGATGATCGAGCACATCAACCAGCTCCGGCATGCGGGCATGGCGCGTACCGAAGCGCTGGTGATCGGCAGCCGGGATCGGTTGCGGCCGGTGCTGATGACCATGGGCACGGCGATCCTCGGCATGGTTCCGATCGCGCTTTCCGAAACCCAGATGGGCGGAGACGGGCCGCCGTACTATCCGATGGCGCGAGCCATCGCCGGTGGACTCGCGTTCTCCACGGTCATCACGCTACTGGCGCTCCCGACCTTCTACGCCATCCTCGACGATCGCAGTCTCGCGCTTCGCCGGTTCACTCGTCGCATCCGGGGCATCGCCACCGAACCTGCGGTACCCGCTCCCGCGAGCGCCTAGCCGACAGCGTGCCGAGCGAGCTCGGCACCTACGGCACCTACGGAATCGACGCGTTCCCGGAAGCCCCCGTAGCAGCCGAGCTTGCTCGGCTGAGCCGACTAGTACCGACCTCGGCGTCCGCGATGGCCGTCGTAACCGCGCACCTGGCGGTAGCCATGATGACCATGGTGCCGATAGCCGTGACCGCCGTAGTAACCGCGACCATAGCCCCGGTTGGAGAAATTGATGCTGAGGCCAATGCCACTGCCGTAGCCGTAGCCGCCGCGGCCGTATCCATAGCCGTAGCCCGAACCATAGCCGTAGCCCGAACCATAACCATAGCCGTACACCGGACGATACCCACGGTCATGGCCGTAGTAGTAATCGCCGCCATAGCCGTAACCCGGGTTGTAGCCGTAGTCGTAATAGGTGTCATAGCCCACGGAATCTTCCGCGAGCGAATAACCGAGTGCCGCTCCGGCAATGGTGGCCGCGGTGCGTCCACTGCCATGGCCGAACTGGTTGCCGATCACGCCCCCGACAATGGCGCCCAGGACGGGTGCGGCAGAACTGCTGCGGTCTTCGACGTAGCGGGTCTCGTAGCGGTCGTAGTAGCCATGGTCGCGCGAGTCGACGTACTCGACCTCGGCGCCACGCTCGTACGGATCCGCATAGGCGTCGTCCTGGTACTGGGCGGCCGCGACGCCGGAGCCGGAAGCAAGCGCAAGGGCGGTCGCGATGCCAAGGTAGCGATTCATGGTCAGGATTCTCCAAGCGCCGTGATTGGCGCAGGCACCATTGTGGACGCGAATCGCCGGCATTCCAGTGCGGGTGCCCGCCTATGGCTCTTCACGTTTAGCTCACGGACAGCCTTGCAACGGCTTGCTTTGCCGTTGGAGGCGTTCATCCGACCAGGCGATTGGCGATGCGGAAGCCGGCAAGATAGACGCCGAGAGCGGTGCCGAGACTGGTGAGAAAGAACACCAGCAGGGTGCGGGCCACCCGGTTGCGCCACCATCCGCGCCAGTGTGCGATGTCGTCCCGCAGCGCCTGGAAATCGCCGATGCGCGGTTTGCGTGCCCAGAGCTCGACCGCCGCGCTGACCATTCCCGACGCCAGCGCCGGATGCAGTGGCGTCACGGGCGACGCCACGAATGCCGCGATCACACTCAGGGGATGTCCACGCGCAGCGATGCAGCCGAGCGCGCCGCCGGTTCCCGTGGCGAGGATCCAGATCGTCAACGCTTCGATGCCGACGTGCTGGCCCTGCATGAAGGCCCACGCAAAGCCCGAGGCAATGAACGCGACGAAGGCGTAGCCGAACCATCTTCCCCATTGGGAGGCGGGGGGCTCCGCACCCAGCAAACGCAGCGTTTCCGCGGCGCTCACCTCATCGGCAAGTTGCGCTGCCGTGAGATGCGCCGCAGCGTCGTGGTCGGACCCCCGCAAATGCCGCGCGAGGCCGTCCAGGTGGCCGGCACCGACGACCGCGAGCACGCGCGCCGGGCGTTCGGGAGAGTCGTTGGCGTGTTGCCGGAGGCTGGCTGCCATGTAGCGGTCGCGTTCCCTGATCAGCGACTCGTAGAGCGCGTCGGATTGCGCCGCGAACTCGGCGAACGTGCTGGTCAGCACATCTCCCTGCTTGAGTTGCTCGATTTCGCTTTCGTCGATCGCATCGTCGCTGACCACCGCAGCCACCAGGCCCGCACTGAGCTTGGCCCGGTCCCACCACCCCAGCCGCGCGCGGGCTCGCCGCAGGGTGACGCCGACATCGCGATCAATGAGCCATGACGCGGCGCCCTGCTGTTCGGCGATCTCGAGAGCGACGCGCATTTCCGCGCCCGGTTCGATTCCAAACTGCTCAGCCAGCCGGCGTTGATAGGCTCCGAGCGCGAGCCCCGCCGCCACGACGCCCGCACGCCCTTCGCGTAGAACCCGCCACAGGTCCATCTCCGCGATGGCGTCGGGTTTGCGCAGCTGCTGCGCGCGATGCGCGCAGAGTTCCACGGCGACTGCATCGAAGACCTCGTTCGCGAGCAAGCCCGCAACCGCGTCAACACTGGCACGGGAAACGTGCGCCGTGCCGAGCAGCCAGAACTCGACGCCGTCCCGTGTGACGCGGACGAGGGGCTGGTCGCGCCAGCCCGCGTCGCTGCGAGCGACGGCATCGCCCTGGCTGTCCACCGGCGTCATGGAGTCCATGGAATGCAGGACATCAGTCGCGAAAGCGCTTCAGCAGATCGCCGTAGGCGTCGATGCGGCGGTCGCGCAGGAAGGGCCAGATGCGGCGCACGTTCTCGCTCCGCAGGAGATCGATATCGGCAACGAGGAGTTCGGTCGCCCCGGTGCTGGCGCAGGCAAGGAATTCCCCCTGCGGACCGAGCACGTGGCTCGACCCCCAGAAGCGGATTCCGGGCGTGCCGAGCGGCGAGGATTCGTGTCCCACGCGGTTGCACGAAAGCACCGGCAGTCCGTTCGCGATCGCGTGGCCGCGGTGACTCAGGATCCACGCATCGCGCTGTCGCTCGCGTTCGGCGTCTTCATCCGATGGATCCCAGCCGATCGCCGTGGGATACAGCAACAATTCCGCCCCCGCGAGCGCCATCAGGCGCGCAGCTTCGGGATACCACTGATCCCAGCAGACGAGCACGCCGAGGCGGCCGACCGAGGTGTCGATCGGCTCGAATCCGAGGTCGCCGGGGGTGAAATAGAACTTCTCGTGAAAGCCGGGATCGTCCGGGATGTGCATCTTGCGGTACTTGCCCGCGAATCGCCCATCGGAATCGAACACCACCGCAGTGTTGTGATAAAGGCCCGCGGCCCGGCGCTCGAACAGCGACCCGATGAGCACGACACCGGTCTCGCGCGCCAGCACAGAGAGTGCCTCGCTGGTGGGTCCCGGGATCGGTTCGGCGCGTTCGAACTCCGCGACGGATTCGTGCTGACAGAAGTACGGGCCGTTGTGCAGTTCCTGCAACAACACCAGTCGCGCCCCGGCGTCGGCCGCCTCGCGCACGCTGCTGTCGATCTGCGAGAGATTGGCCTCGCGCGATCCCCGGTCGCGCTCCTGGACCAGTGCCACGCGGAGGATGCGCTCACCGCTCACCGAGGACTCCTCGCGGAAGTTGCATGGTCAGGCAGTGGAGGCTGCCATTTTGTTCGATGAGCGGGCGGCAAGGGACCGATTTCACGACCCGATCGGGCAGGGCCGCGGACAGGACAGCGCGCGCGCCGGCGTCCGCCCGATCGCCGTAGGCAGGCACCAGCACTGCTCCATTGATGATGAGAAAGTTCGCGTATGAGGCCGCCAGACGGCGCCCGTCCGCCGCACGGATGGGCTTCGGCCACGGCAACGCGGTGAGAGCGTACGTACCGCCCGCCTGCGTCCGCAGTTCGCGAAGTTCGGCGGCCATGGCGGACAGCGGGGCGAAATGGGGATCGCTGTCATCATCACAGGCCTGGTACGCAATGCGGTCGGGCGCAATGAAACGCGCCAGCGTGTCGATGTGACCGTCGGTATCGTCACCTTCGAGCTCGCCGTGGTCCAGCATGATCACGCGCGTAGAGGGAATCTGGTCGGCGAGCGACTGTGCGAGCTCAACGCGCGAAGCCTCCGGCTGCCTCTGCGCCAGGCACGCGCGCGTGGTGAGCAGGGTACCGGCACCATCGCTCTCGATCGCACCCCCTTCGAGCACGAAGTCGCGATGCTCGTGAGACAGGCGGCTCCGCGTGCTGACTTCTTCGCTGCCTTCATTGCCGGCGGGATCTTCGCCAAAAAGTCCGCTGGCGAGCAGATTTCCCACCAGCCGGTCGTCGCGTGCGTGCGCGAACTTGCCGCCCCATCCCGTGAACCGGAAATCGAGAAGACGGAAACGATGACCGTCGGTCAGGGTGATGGGCCCGGTGTCGCGCAACCAGGTGTCGTCGTACTCCGCGCGCACCATCGCGAGCCGTTCGCCCGGAATCGCCGCGACGGCGAGCAGGTGTGCAGCGCGCGCCGCGACCTCGTCGTTGGCGACCACCAGCACGACCCTCTGCGATTTCGTGATCGCATCGACCAAGGCGACGTAGGTCGCCTCGACATCGGCCAGATTCACCGCCCAGTCGGTTCCCGCATGCGGCCACGCCAGCAGGATCGCGTCCTGCGGTTCCCATTCCGCAGGCAGCCGCCATGTCACCGGGTTCAGCGACGCAGCGGCGCGGGGCCGATCTCTTCCGGTTTGCTCTGGTTGAGCACGCTGTACAGCACGATGTCTCGTTCGAAATACACCGTGAAATCCGGATAGACCCAACCGGTGATACGGGGATGCTGAGGCTTGTTGCCGGCCACCGGGCCGACCTGGCTCAAGGGCTCGCCAAGCCGGGCGCGGACGGCGCCCATGGGCGTTCCGTTGACGGGCTTGGCAACGCTCGATCCGCGTTGAACCCGCTCGATGAGCAGCGTGTCCGCGCAAACCGTGCAGGTGAGCAGGGTCGCGAACAGGAACGCCAGCGGCGCCAGCGGCCGGACTGAAACTGGACGGAAGGACATCGGACGACCCCGCGCAGGAAGAAAGTTGCCTGATTGTCGTTGAGATACGCCCCGGAAGGTAGTATCGAGGCGTCATCCGTTTGGCTGGCAGTGCGTTGGGTTAAGCAAGTCCGGCCTTGATTTCCGTCGCGGGGTGCCAAATGCAGGCGACACGCAGAACCTTCCTCAAGGC
The DNA here is from genome assembly GCA_041745755.1 of Lysobacterales bacterium. Taxonomy (GTDB): domain Bacteria; phylum Pseudomonadota; class Gammaproteobacteria; order Xanthomonadales; family Ahniellaceae; genus JBBQNY01. The sequence continues at coordinate 3,605 of JBGTIG010000396.1, read as the reverse complement.
ATCCGGCGCCGCGTCCGGCGCGCTGTCCGACTCCCGCGCCGAGATAATCCCGAAGATCGGCGCCGCGTTGCCGGCTCCGGACGCCGTGTACCAGCTGCAGGCGCGCGCGACCTTCGGAGTCCGACAGGACCTGCTGGCACGGGGCCGGGCCATCGGCGTCGATGCATGGCTGGAAGAGCAGCTTGCGCCGGAATCGCTCGACGACGGCGGACTCGAGGCCGCGCTCGCTTCGGCATTGCCCAGCCTGTCGCTATCACTGCCCGAGCTGACCGCGTACACCAATCCGCCGGCTCCGCGCTACGGCGCCGCGATCGAGACCATCGTGGCGACCTATGTCCGGCAACTGCTGAGCCCGCGGCAGTTGCAGGAAGTGATGGTCGAATTCTGGACCAACCACTTCAACATCGACCTTGGATCCGCTCCGCTTGCGTTCTACAAACCCTGGGACGATCGCGAAGTCGTGCGCAGGCACGCGCTCGGCAACTTCCGCGACCTGCTTCACGCCAGCGCCCGCAGCCCGGCGATGCTCTACTACCTCGACAACTACACCAATATCGCGAGCGGCCCGAACGAGAACTATGCGCGCGAGTTGATGGAGCTGCACACGCTCGGCGTGGACGGCGGTTACACCGAAGCGGACGTCAGGGACGTCGCGCGCTGCTTCACGGGGTGGACGATCCCGCGCGTGTTCGAGTATTCGCTCACGGGGTACGTTTTCCGGAACCAGTTCCACGACGACGGCGCCAAGCGGGTGCTGGGCATGGACATTGCCGCGGGTGGCGGCGAGCAGGATGGCGTGCGCGTACTCGATCTGCTGGCGACGCACGCGTCGACCGCAAGGTTCGTCTCGTCCAAGCTGGCGCGCCGGTTCGTTGCCGACGCGCCACCCGTCAGTCTGGTCAATGCGCTGGCGGCGGAATTCACTCGCACCCAGGGCGACATTCGCTCGGTGCTGCGCGTGCTCTTCCGCTCCGCTGAGTTCGCGGCGTCCGCCGACCAGAAGTTCAAGCGACCCGTCGAGTTCGTGATGTCCGCCCTGCGCGCGACCCGGGCGACCAGCTCGGCCGAGTTGTTGCGCGCCATCAGTGGACAGCTGGAGAATCTGTCGCAGATGGTCTTTGGCTGGCCCGCGCCAAACGGCTATCCCGACGTGCGCGGATACTGGCTGAACACGCATGGCACGCTTGCGCGCTGGAACCTCGCTGCGTCCATCGCCGATGGCGGTTTTGCCGGAGGTGCCGGGATTTCCGTGCCGAACCTCATCGCACCCGCACGCAGCGTGCGCGCGGCGCTTGCACAGCTCGAGGCGAACGTGCTGATGCGACCGCTGGCGCCATCGGATCGCGACCTGCTGCTCGCCTATGCCGCGCAGGGCGGTTCGCCCGACAAGCCGCTCAACGCCGGCGAACTGGTCGACCGCAGCCGTGACCTGCTCGGCCTGCTGCTTTCCTCCGCCTATTTCATGTCGCGCTGAGGAGCCGAAATGAAAACCTTGCGCCGGGACTTTCTCAAACTGACGGGCGTAGCTGCCGTCGGCGCGACGATGCTGCCGCGACTCGCGTTCGCCTCGGGCGCCAGCGGCACGCGGGACACGCTCGTCGTGGTGTTCCTTCGCGGCGGCATGGATGGGCTCAACGTGGTGGTTCCGCATGCGGACGCCGACTACTACCGCATCCGCCCGGCCATCGCGATTCCAAGGCCCGGGTCCCCGTCCGGGGCCATCGATCTCGATGGGCGTTTCGGGCTGCATCCAGCGCTTGCGCCGCTGCAGCCGCTGTATGCGTCCGGCGGGCTGGCACTGGTCCAGTCCGTCGGGCTCGAGCAGGCCAGCCGATCGCACTTCGAGTGCCAGGATCGCGTGGAACGCGCGAGCCTCGAAACTCCCGGCATCATCGACGGCTGGGTCAACCGGCACCTTGCGATCGTGAGCAGTGGCAATCCGTTTCAGGGCATGGCCGTTGGCAAGGCAGTGCCCGGGGGTTTCCGCGGGGCGCACCCGGTCATCGGCGTCAGCAGCGTCGCCAGTTTCGCCACCACCACGACGTCCGAGCAACCCGATCGCCGCGAGGCCGCGCTGGCGGGACTCTATGCGGATTCTTCACCGCTTTCGACAACCGCGTCGACGACGCTGGACGCGCTGGGCGTGTTCCGCGCTGCGGATGCGGCGGACCTTCCGGTGGAAAACGGTGCACTGTATCCGGCCACTGCATTCGGCGAGCAGATGGCTGATGCTGCGCGACTGATAAAGGCCGACATCGGACTCGAAGTCGTCGGCGTCGATCTCGGAGGGTGGGATCACCACAACGGGGAAGCGCAGCAGCTGCAGTCGCTGCTGGACGAGCTTGCGCGAACGCTGGTGGCATTCCACACCGACCTCGGCGCGCGCATGCAGGCGGTCAACGTGCTCACCATGACGGAGTTCGGTCGTCGCGCTGGCGAGAACGCTTCGCTTGGCACCGATCACGGCGCCGCCTCGGCGATGTTCCTGCTCGGTGGCGGCGTGGTGGGTGGTCGCGTGTACGGGGACTTCAGGGGGCTCGACGACGCCTCACTGGTGCAGGGCGATCTCGACGTGACCCTGGACTACCGCACCGTGCTCGCGGAGCTGCTCGCTTCGCGCATGGGGAACCCGCAGGCATCCTCGGTGTTTCCGAATGCACCGATTGGCACCCCGATCGGCGCATTCCGGCTTCGTGTGTAGCAGGACAGCACGTCGCGGGCTTGCTCGGCAGTAGCGAATTCCGATCTTGTCGTAACGACGATGGCGACGGCAGCCGGCTTTCGCGTGGATAGCGCACAAGTCGCAGACTGGCGACACGTTCCCGGGGCCTCGGCGGGCGCAGGCGGATTCGCTGGGAGTTCTGGTCGCGGGCCAGGCCAGACGAGGCGACTCAGCGCTGGCGAGCCTTGAAGCGCGGATTCGACTTGCAGATGACAAAAACCTTGCCGCGACGGCGCACGATCTTGCAGTCGCGGTGGCGCGATTTCGCGGACTTGAGGGACGAGAGAACTTTCATGGCGGATTCCGGCAGCCAGTCGGCGGCTGCTTGACAAAGTCGCACAGTATACGAGATCGACAAAGACCGGACAAGCGCCGATGGAGAGCCCGAACCAGGCTCGCATTCGAGCGCGGACCGTTGCATTTGGCGTCCATGACGGTAGTTCGACAGTCCGGTGACGGCCTCCCGCGGCCGGACGTCGCGGCCGTTCGCGGATGACTGACGCGCCGACGGGCCGGAGTGACCGGCCGTCGACTCAGGTCGACGGCCTTATTTTCCCGAATCGGGAGCTTCCCCCGCTCCGACGCCGGCGTCCGACCCCCGGGAACGGGTGTTCGCCGGTTCCTGGGCGACCTGGCTGGCGAGGGATGCGGGTGGCGGCGCCTTCGCGGTTGTCTCGACTGCGACGCGGATCGGCGCCGGATCGAGCAACTGCGGCTGATGCGGCACGGACCCGGGCGCGGCGGTCGGTGGCGGCCGCGAATGCGGCTGCGTTGCGGATATGCCGTCCGTTGGGGACCTTGCAGCCAACGGTCCCTTGCTGGCCGTACTCGCGGAAGCAGTGCCCGCACTCGCATCCGTCGGCGCGCGTGCGTGGTCGGGCGA
>JBGTIG010000395.1:0-3974 GCA_041745755.1 Lysobacterales bacterium | reverse complement strand
CAACCTGCGCGCCGCAGCGTCGCGCGGCGACGTCGAGACGCTGCGGGCGGCGGTGCGTCTGTTCCAGGTGCCATCGGATGCGGCGGCAACGGCCGCGCCGGACGGGATCGAAACCGGGATGGCGACGGACGCGCATCACCTGCCGGACGCATCGGCACGATGACGCCTTCGATCCGACGCAAGCTCGAGGCGCTTGCCGAACGCCACGAGGAACTCGCGCGCCTGCTCGCCGAACCCGACGCCACGACCGATAACAAAGCGTTTGCAGAGCGCTCGCGCGAGTTTGCGCAACTGGGTGCGCTCGTCGCGCTGCTCGCCCGCCACGACGCCAATGCCCGGTCACTCGAAGAGGCTGCTGCGATCCACGCGGGCGACGACCCCGAGATGGCCGCGCTCGCGGGAGAGGAACTGGCGCCCCTTCGCCAGGAACGGGAAAGACTGGAACGCGAGCTCGAACTCTCGCTCATTCCACCCGACCCGCGCGACGACGCCAACGTGTTCCTCGAAGTGCGCGCCGGCACGGGGGGCGACGAGGCCGCCCTCTTCGCCGGTGATCTTTTGCGCATGTACCTGCGATTCGCCGAAACGCAGCGCTGGCATGCCGAGGTCCTGTCGGCCAGTCCCGGCGAGCACGGTGGCTTCAAGGAAGCCGTCGCGCGCATCGAGGGCCGCGGGGTATTTTCCAGGCTCAAGTTCGAATCGGGTACGCACCGGGTGCAGCGCGTTCCCGCCACGGAGTCGCAGGGTCGCATCCACACGTCTGCCGCCACCGTCGCCATCCTTCCGGAGCAGGACGATATCGACGATGTCGAGATCCGTGATGCCGATCTTCGTATCGACACGTTCCGCGCCTCGGGTGCCGGTGGCCAGCACGTCAACAAGACCGACTCCGCGATCCGCGTGACCCACCTGCCAACCGGCGTCGTGGTGGAATGCCAGGACGAGCGCAGCCAGCACAAGAACCGCGCCCGCGCGCTCAGCCTGCTCAAGGCGAAGCTGCTGGATGCCGAGCGCGCAAAACAGACGAGCGCACAGGCCGAGTCGCGCCGGCTCCAGGTCGGTTCCGGCGATCGCAGCCAGCGGATCCGTACCTACAATTTTCCGCAGGGCCGACTGACCGACCATCGCATCAATCTCACGCTGTATGCGCTCGACGAAGTGCTCGCTGGCGGACTCGATACCGTGCTCGATGCGCTTGCCCGCGAGCACCAGGCCGACGCGCTGGCCGCGCTTTCCGAGGTCGCGTGAGCCGCGCGGCACCCCTGCGCGCGGACGAGACACGCCTGGCGAGTGTCACCGCGCACCTGACGCGCGCGCCCCGAACCGCGCTGGTTATCGCCGGAAACCTGGCGGACTCCTTCCCCCTGGACGATCGCGCGCAGCGATTGCACGGGCTGGCCCTGCTTGCATGTGGCGAGCCGCGCAAGGGGTTCGAGGCGCTCACCCGCGCAGTCGCGATCGATACGCAATCGACCGACAACTGGCTCGCGCTGGCCGTTCTCTACCGCGCGCTCGATCAGCGCGACGACGTGCTCGCAAGCGCGCACCACGCCGCGGCAGTCGCGGGAGACGACGCCGACGCCTGGCAGCAGATCGCGACACTGGCGCATGGCGCGGGCGAGGCGGGACTGGCGCAAAGGGCGCTCCGGGAAGTGGTGCGGACCGCGCCGGAAAGATTACGCGCGCGGCTGGACCTTGCCAGCATTGAACTCGATGCCGGGCGCATCGATCTCGCCGAGGCAACCGCGCGTGGCGCAGCGACGAGTTTTCCATCGGATGCCGACGCGTGGTTCGTGCTGGGTACCGTGCTCCATGCCAGGCGTCGTCACGCGGCCGCAGCGAGTGCCTACGAGTGTGCGGTCGCGCTGGCGCCCGAACACCTTCGCGCGTGGTTCAACCTCGGGGTTGCCCGCGACGATGCGCGCGCGTACGCCGTTGCCGCGACGGCTTTCGAACGCGTGCTCGAGCTTGATCGCGCGCAGCACGGCGCGCGTGCGCACCTGCTCTTCCTGAAGCGTCGACTGGCCGATTGGCGCGGGCTGAACGCGTTGTCGCTCGAAGTCCGCCGATCCGTTCGCGCAGGTGCCATGGGTATCGAACCCTTTGGATTTCTGGCCGAACCCGCGACTCCCGCCGAACAGCTCGCGTGTGCGCGACTGCGCGCGCAGCGGGCGCTGGATGACATTGCTCAGGGCGCAGCCGCGACACCATCGAAGTCTCCGCCCGGCGCGAATGCTCCCTTGCGCGTGGGTTTCGTATCGTCGGGGTTCAACCAGCATCCGACCGCGCTGTTGATCGTCGATCTCGTCGAACGGCTGCGCGACTCCGGACTGGTGACGCTCGGATTCGCGACCACTCCCGATGACGGCGGTGAACTCAGACGACGTCTCCGCCGCGGATTCCATGAACTCAGGGACGTGTCCGCGCTGGACATGCCCGCGCTTGCGCGTGACCTCGAGGCCAGCGGCGCCGAGGTCCTGATCGACCTTCGCGGCTACGGTGGCGGCGCGGTCACGGAAGCCTTCGCGCGGAGACCCGCACCGGTCCAGGTCAACTGGCTGGCGTATCCCGGCACATCGGGCGCGCCGTTCTTCGATTACCTGATCGCGGACCGGTTCGTGATTCCCGAGGCGCAGCGCGAGCACTACAGCGAACAGGTTGCGTATCTACCCTATTGCTTCCAGCCATCCGACACGACGCGCCGCGTCGCCGCGCCGCCATCGCGGGCGGAATGCGGATTGCCGCCGCGCGGCGTCGTGTTCGCGAGCTTCAACAACAGCTACAAGATCGGGCCCGATCCGTTCGGGGCGTGGCTCGAGATCCTTGCGCGCGTGCCGGGCAGCGTGCTTTGGCTCCTGGATTCGCCGGAGGGCGACTTCGCAGGCCGGCTTCGCCAGGAAGCCCGCGACAGCGGCGTCCGCCCGGAACGCCTGGTCTTCCAGAGCAAACTGCCCCACGCCGACTACCTCGCACGCTTCGCGCACGTGGACCTGTTCCTGGATACCTGGCCCTACAACGCGCACACCACGGCCAGCGATGCCCTGTGGGCGGGATGTCCGCTGCTGACGCTGCCGGGCGAGACGTTCGCGGGCCGGGTCGCCGGTTCGCTGCTGCGCACGCTCGGCATGCGTGAGCTCATCGTGGATTCCCGTCCCGACTACATCGAACGTGCGATAGACCTCGGGCGCAGTCCCGATCGCCTGCGCGCGCTGCGCAGAGAGCTCGGGCGCCGCCGCGCAGTGGCTCCGCTCTTCGACATGGCGCGGTACGCGCGGGACTTTGCCGCGGCGCTGCACCACATGTCCCGCCGAAATCGCGAAGGGCTCGCGCCCGCGCCATTCGCGGTCACCCGGGAACAGGCCATTTCCCTCCTGCCCGCAACCCGCTGAAGGCGTGGCGCAAAGTCGTTGCATCACGGAAGGTGTGGCCGGCCTTGTGCGACCATTCTCCCCCATGGAAAAGGCAGGCACGAAATTCCAGTCGCTCCGCATCGCGCTGCTGACGGTGTCGGACTCCCGGTCGCTGGCAACCGACGATTCGGGCGCATGGCTCGAAGGCGCGCTGATCGAGGCCGGCCACCGCGTGCATGCACGGGACCTGGTGCGCGACGACCGCTACGCGATGCGGGCGCGGGTGTCGGCATGGATCGCCGATGCGGACTGCGACGGCGTGATCCTGACCGGCGGCACGGGATTCACGGGGCGCGACTCGACGCCCGAAGCGATCGCGCCGCTGCTCGACAAGGAAATGCCGGGATTCGGCGAACTGTTCCGCGCGATCTCGTTCGAGGAAATCGGCACCAGCGCGCTGCAGTCGCGGGCATTCGCCGGCCTCGCGAACGGTACTTTCATCTTCTGCCTGCCGGGCTCCACGTCCGCGTGCCGCACGGCCTGGGAAAAGATCCTTGCCCCGCAGCTCGACGCGTGCACGCGTCCCTGCAACCTAGCGTCGCTGCGACCGAGACTGCGCGAGGA
>JBGTIG010000394.1:0-4013 GCA_041745755.1 Lysobacterales bacterium | reverse complement strand
GACCGGGCCTTCGCGGGCAATCCAGTCGAACAACGGCGGCAACGCCCAGGCGCCTGCATCGATCTCGATACCGAGCCCGGCCGGCACCACACGCACGATGTTCTCGACCAGCCCACCCCCCGTGATGTGGGAGAACGCGTGCACCGGCAGATCCCTTGCGAGTGCGAGCATGGGCTTCACGTACAGTCGCGTCGGCGCGAGCAGTGCGTCCGCCAGCGATCCGTCGCCGATGCGCGTGTCGAGCACGGCCGCCGCTCGCGTGGCGACCGAGCCCTCGGGGCCGGCGCCGGTGCGCGCGAGGATGCGCCGGATCAGCGAGTAGCCGTTGGCATGCGCACCGGAAGATTCGACTCCGACCAGCACGTCGCCCGCCGAGACCTTGCTGCCGTCCAGCAGTGCCGACTTTTCCACCGCGCCGACGCAGAATCCGGCAAGGTCGTACTCGCCCGGCGCGTACATGTCGGGCATCTCCGCCGTCTCGCCTCCGAGCAATGCGCAACCCGACTCCTCGCATCCGCGCGCGATACCCTGGATCACTGCCGCAGCGATGTCGACATCGAGCTTTCCGGTGGCGAAATAATCCAGGAAGAAGAGCGGTTCCGCGCCTTGCACCAGCACGTCGTTGGCGCACATCGCGACCAGGTCGATGCCGATCGTGTCGTGGCGATCCAGTTGCTGTGCCAGCTTGAGCTTGGTTCCCACGCCATCGGTGCCCGACACCAGCACCGGTTCGCGATAGCGGCCTTCGAGGTCGAACAGGCCGCCGAATCCGCCAAGGCCTCCCATGACGCCAGCGCGGCGCGTGCGCGCCACCATGGGCTTGATGCGCTCCACCAGCGCGTTGCCGGCGTCGATGTCGACACCGGCGTCGCGGTAGGTCAGGGGGTCGGGCGAAGAACCTGCGCGCACACTCGAGGTTCCGGAACACGGGAACGCGCGATGATAGACGTTGCGGCACGCATTGGGCAGACTTGACGCTTGACTGACCGGGCAATCGAAGGGATATCACGAGTGAAATCGCCGGAAACGACGCCATCGTCGCGCTGTGGCACCGCTCGCCGACCGGGTGCGATGGTGCGGTCGCGCGTTGCGGGAGTCCGGCAGACCGTGCTGGGCCTCGCGCTCGCGTGGCTCGCCTTCGCCGTGAGTCCCGGTGTCGAGGCCGCGAGTCTCTACAGCGCCAGCGTCCCGGTCGCGAACCGGAGTGCCGCCGAACGCGCGCGCGCGTTGCCACTGGCGCTGCAGCAGGTCCTCGTGAAGGTTTCTGGCGATGCGCGGCTCGCCGACCGGCGCGACGTGCGGGAACTTGAGGGTCGAGCCTCCGAAATACTGGTCCAGTCGGACTTTCGCGAGGAAGTTTCGATCACTGGCAACGCGGGTGGTTCGACGCTCACGATGGTCGCCGAGTTCGATCCCGCGAGCGTCGATACCCTGCTGCGCCAACTCGGCCGGCCGGTTTGGAAGGCCGAACGACCGCGCCTGCTGGTGTGGCTGGTGATCGAAAGCGGCTCCGCCCGCCAGGTGGCGAGCGCCAATCAGTCGGCAGCGCTGGGCGCCCTGTTGCGCCAGGCGGAGCAGCGCGGATTCGAGGTGCTGTTGCCGACCTGGGACTACACGGACCAGGGGCGCGCCCCGATCGAAAGTCTCTGGCTAGGCGATCTGAGCTCGGTGCGCGCCGCATCCGCGCGTTATGGCACGGAGGCCGCCGTGCTCGCACGCATCCGACGAACCGCCGATGGCTGGAACAGCCGCTACACGCTGATCGATCTGCGCCGGCCGCAGGGCAAGGGCGACGAGTGGCTGGCCATCCATGCCAACGCGTCGGCGGCGCTGGCCGATGCCGTCGATGGCAGCGCCAACCGGCTGGCCGGTCGATACGCGATCAGTCCCGAGGAACGCCTCGACGCCAGCTACGCGGTGCAGGTGTCGAGTGTGCGTTCCGGCAGCGACTACGGACGGGTGCTGAGCTATCTTGAGGAACTGCACATCGTGCGCGCCGTCGAGCCGACCGGCGCCGATGGCGACCGGCTGCTGCTGCGCCTTGATCTCAGTGTCACGCCTTCGAAGTTCGCCGCTCTCCTCGAGGAAGACGGCGTACTGGCTGCAGGACGCCTGCCTTCGCCATCCGGCGCTTTCGATCGCACCGGATCAAACGCGGATTTCACGGGCGATTCCGTGGTCGGCAACGTCGATGGCGCGGCGAGTGCGGACGTCGACGCCATACCGCTGATCGCGGAAACCCTCCCCGTGATGGAACTCGATCTGCGGCAATAGGCGAAGACGACGAGCCCCGCGCGAGTGCCGAGCCTGCTGCGACACATTCCCAACGTCATCACGCTGCTGCGGATGCTGGCCGCCGCGCCGCTGGCCTGGGCCATCGGTGCCGGGGATTACCGCGCAGCGTTGATGTGGGCCCTGGCGGCCGGGATTTCCGATGCGCTCGACGGTCTGCTGGCCAAGCGCTTCGCATGGCAAAGCGAGTTGGGCGGTCGCATCGACCCGATTGCGGACAAGTTGCTGTTGTTCGCCGCGACTTTCGCGCTGGCGCTTGCGGGTGACCTGCCCCTGTGGTGGCTGGCGCTGTCCGTCGGCCGCGACGTCGTGATCGTGGCGGGCGCGCTTGCGTACCATCGTTTGGTGGGACCCTTGGTGGCGCGGCCCACGCAGCTTTCGAAGCTGACGACATTGCTGCAGATCGCTCTCGTGCTCGCGGTGCTGCTCGGTGCGCAGACGGGGAGTCCCTGGCCTGCGGTCGCCACCCGGACTCTGCTCGTGCTGGCCGCCACAGCGACGTTGGCGAGCGGCGTACACTACGTCGTCACCTGGAGCTTGCGCGCGAGGCGCGAATGGCCGCAACGAAAGACGCACTGACGCTGCCCGCGCAACGCTGGCAACTGGTGGCGATGGTGGTGGGCCTGGGATTGCTGATCTGGTTGCTCGGCCCGGTGCTGACGCCGTTCGCGGTCGCGGCCGTGGTGGCCTACGTCGCGGATCCGGTCATCGACCGCCTGATCCGCGCCGGACTGTCCCGCACCTGGGCCGTGGTGGTGGTGTCCGCGGCGCTGCTGATCGCCTTGACGCTTGCGCTGATCCTCCTGTTGCCGGCGCTGCAACAGCAGATCGTCGAGCTGATCCAGAGCGCGCCGCGCTACGTCGCCTGGTACAACGAGACCGCCGTGCCGTGGCTCAGCCGGAACCTGCGCATGCCGGTCGAGACCTTCGATCCGGAACGCCTGGGCGAGCTCCTGCGCGACAACTGGGCCGAAGCCGGCGGCGTGCTGGCCACGGTACTGGCGTGGTTCTCGCGTTCCGGACTCGCCCTGCTCGCCATCCTCATCAACATCGCGTTGATTCCCGTGGTGGCGTTCTACTTCATGCGCGACTGGGACCGCATGATCTCGGCCCTGCACGCGCTGGTACCGCGACCGATCGAACCGACGGTGGTGCGGCTGGCCCGGGAGGCGGACTCGACACTCGGCGGGTTCCTGCGCGGCCAGCTGCTGGTGATGATCGTGCTGGGGTTCATCTATGGATTCGGGCTCATGCTGGCGGGCATCGACTTCAGCCTGCTGATCGGGCTCATATCCGGGCTCGTCAGTTTCGTGCCGTATCTCGGCGGCGTCGTCTTCGTGGGCACGGCCACCATCGCGGCGCTGGTACAGCACGGCGACCTGATCCACATCGTGTACGTGCTGATCGCCTTCGCGATCGGTCAGGTCCTCGAGAGTTTCTTCCTGACGCCATGGCTTGTCGGCGACAAGATCGGCATGCATCCGGTGGCGGTCATGTTTGCGGTGCTGGCGGGCGGGCAGCTGTTCGGATTCGTCGGCGTTCTGCTCGCGCTGCCCGTTGCGGCCGTGGCCATGGTGCTACTGCGGTTTGCGTACGGTCGCTATCTCGACAGCCGGCTTTACGGACGCGAGAGGCCCGAGGCGGAACCCGCGGCGGAACCCGCGGGGCTGCTGGCGGCGGACGGCCAGCCGCTGCCCGCGCCCGACGCAACGGGGACGCAC
>JBGTIG010000393.1:0-1569 GCA_041745755.1 Lysobacterales bacterium | reverse complement strand
CGGCAGAAAGCCCGTCGCCACGACTCGTGGATCCGCAAAGTCGGCGCCGGTGGCGCGCAAGCCCGACGGAAAAGCTGCTCGTCCCGCCGCTGCTACCACGCCTGCGGCGACTGCCAGGGGCGCGGCGCCCGTCAAGTCGACGAAGGCACGGGTACGCACCGGGGCAGTTGCGGTCGCGGTGGTCAACGACGAATCGGCGAGAGCGAGAGCGAAAGGCGGGAAGCTGACGCCGCCCGAGCCACCGATGCGCAGGATCGAGCGCATCGACCTCTCGGGCGTCGTGTTGCCGGGTGGCTACAAGCCCGGACCGAAGGACGAGTACATGGGCGGCCGGCAGCTCGAATACTTCCGCCGGAAGCTCGTCTCGTGGCGCGACGAACTGGTGGAGGAATCCAAGCAGACGATCGAGAACCTGCGCGAGGAAGTGCGCGATGTAGGCGACGAGGCAGAACGCGCCACGAGGGAGACCGAGAATTCGCTGGAACTGCGCACGCGCGACCGCTACCGCAAGTTGATCAGCAAGATCGACGATGCCCTCAAGCGCATCGAGGAGGGGGATTACGGGTATTGCATCGACACCGGTGAGGAGATCGGCGTCGAGCGGCTGGAGGCCCGACCGACCGCGGAACGTACGCTCGATGCGCAGGAACGCTGGGAGCATCGTCAGCGGCAGATGGGCGACTGACTTCGCGCGTGGGTGGGGTCGCCGGTTGAATCCAGCTCCGGGAAAGCTCTGGACGAGCGCGGCGGTGCACGATGCTGCGCGGGCGTGCTTCAGTGGCGTTCGGAACTTCCCGGCTGGGCCCGGAGTGCGTGGGCAGCGTGGTGCTTGATGCGCGCGAGCATCGCATGCAGTCCGTTGCTGCGCGTGGGTGAAAGGTGTCTCGAGAGCCCGAGATCCTCGATGAAGCGGGGTTCGGTCGCGAGGATTTCCTGGGCGCTGCGTGCGGAATAGACGCGCAGCAGCAGCGCGATCAGGCCCGACACGATGCTCGAATCGCTGATGGCGCGGAATTCCAGGCTGGCGGCATCGCCTGCCGGTGCGAGCCAGACCTGCGACTGGCAGCCATCCACCTTGTAGGCATCCGTGAGCAGTTCCCGGGGCAACGGTGGCAACCGGCGACCCAGATCGATGAGGTACTGGTAGCGTTCCGACCAGTCGCCCAGCATGCCGAACTCCTCGACGATGGCGCGCTGCGCCTCCGACGGCGTGGATTCAGCCGGCAGGGCCACCGGGCTCACGACCCGGAATCCGTGCAGCCGGGCCCTTTCGAGCGGTCTCCCACCCGCACGCCGGCGTGCCCCGGCTTCACGACGCGCGCTTCCAGCGCACGCCTTGCGGCGTGTCCTCGAGCACAACGCCTTCGCGCAGCAACTCGTCGCGGATCGCGTCGGCCCGGGCGAAATCGCGAGCACCCCGGGCTGCATTGCGCGAGTCGATCATCGACAGGATGCGCGATTCGTCCGCCTTCCGGGCGCCGCGCTCGAACCACTGCTCCGGCCGCTGCTGCAACAGCCCGAGCGCGTGGCCCGCTCCGAGCAGTTCTGCCGCCAGGCGGGAGCGTTCGC
>JBGTIG010000392.1:0-3696 GCA_041745755.1 Lysobacterales bacterium | reverse complement strand
GCTGAAGTTGCTGCAGCCGCTGGGCGGCCAGGGGGCGGCTCGCGTCCCATCCCGGCGCGAACGCCAGCTCGGCGCACCCGAGCTCAGGCAGGAGACGTGCGATCGCGGCGGCAAAGTGGGGTCGCAAGTCGTGCAGATACACTTCCCGCTGATGGGTGATGGCCCCCGCGGAGGCTTCCATCGCGACAAACCAGGGGTCCAGCTCGACGGCGGGCGCGCCCTTCCTGAGCAGCACGTTGGCGTGGCGAAGCGCCCGCGCATACCGCCGCCACTGGTCGAGGAATTCCGGTTCCACGTGGAACACCCCCCAGTCCATGAAGCTTCTGCGCAACTCCGCGGCGCCGGCGATCAGATCGTGGGATCCCGGCTCGAAGCAGCAGACCGCGCACTCCCGCAGCAACTCGTTGAGGGTGACCACCGAACCGTCCCGGTGCGCCAGCCACCCTTCCTCGCGGCGCTCGATGCCGAGGCGGACACTGCGTCGCGCACGCTCCTGCCGAAGCCTCGCCACGATGCGTAGTGGCGCCCCGATCTCGGACTGCAGCGCCACGCGGCTGCCGCGGCGGAACGAGCGGCCATAACTGAGGACGTGGATGGCTTCGAGCAGCGTGGTCTTGCCGACGCCATTGGCTCCCAGCAGCACGTTGATGCCACTGCCGAGGTCCACCGACAACTCGGTGAAGCGGCGCATGTGGTTGAGCGTCAGCGATTCAAGCCGCATCCTGACGCCGCCGCCCGGGCAGCCGGAAACCGGGCCACCAGCGGTGTTCGCCCCGCACGCCGCGATCCGCCCGGCGAATCAGAGCCTGAGCGGCATGATGACGTGCCGTGAGCGCTCTCCCTCGACGTCGCGCAGGAGGCAACTCGAATTGCCATCGCGCACGCTCAGGCGTACGCGCTCGCCGCGCAGGGCGCCCAACGCATCCAGCAGGTAATTCACGTTGAAGCCGACCGCGAGCCCATCGACGCGGGTGTCGGCCTCGAGTTCCTCGCTCGCCTCCTCCTGCTCGGGATTGTGCGCGATGATCTGCAGGCGCCCCGGGGTGACTTCCAGCTTGACGCCACGATATTTCTCATTCGAGAGAATCGACGCCCGCTGGAGCGCAGCGCGGAAATCTTCCCGGCCGAGGACAATTTCCTTGTCGGCCGCGATCGGCACCACGGCCTCGTAGTCGGGAAACTTGCCATCGATGAGTTTGGTGGTAAACACCAGATCGCCGCGGCGCACGCGCAGGTGGGTGCGCCCGAACTCGAGGTCGACCAGGCCGTCGCCGGCGTCGAGCAGACGCTGCAACTCAAGCACCCCCTTGCGCGGGATGATGATCTGCCGGGGACTCTGCGAACCGCTTTCCACGGCTGTCTCACAAATTGCGAGACGATGTCCATCCGTGGCCACGCAGCGCAGCAACCGTTCCTTCAGGTCCAGCAGCGTGCCGTTGAGGTAATAGCGCACGTCCTGGTTCGCCATCGCGAAAGCCGTGCGGTCGATGAGCTCCCGCAGCGTCGCCTCAGGCAGGCTGACGCGCTCGAGCAGCTCGAAGTTCTCGATCTGGGGGAAATCCCCCGCCGGCAGCGTGGCGAGCGTGAACCTCGAGCGCGCGGCACTGAGGGTGACCTTGTCGCCCGCTCCGCGCTTGAGCTCGATCCGGCTGCCGTCCGGCAGCGCCCGGCAGATGTCAAAGAGCTTGCGCGCCGGGATGGTGATCTCCCCGGGCTCCAGCTGGTCGGCGACGGTCCGCGCGACCATCTCGACCTCGAGGTCGGTACCGGTGAAGGAAACCCCCTCGCCGTCGACGACCACGAGGAGATTGCCCAGCACCGGCAGGGTCTGCTTGCGCTCGACCACGCCTGCAACCTGGCTCAGGGGCCGTAGCAGCACTTCGCGTTGCACCGTGAAACGCATGCGCTCTCGCTTCCGTTATCAGGTTTTATTGAAGAGATAGTGATGATGATGAAGCCGGTGCATAACTGCAACGGCGCCGGTCAATCCCTGCCACCTTGCGGTCCAGCGGTCGCTTCGATCCTGTGCGTGGCCGCCCGGTTTGACTGTGCGCATTTTGTGGACAAGTAGCTGTCCACAGCTTCCCCACAACCCCATGCACAGGCTCGCGCATTCGCCGCCACGGCGGCGCTGCCCTGTCGGGTACCGGGCCGGTGAGCAAAGATCATCCGGTCAACTGCCGCAACAGCTTGTGCCAGTCATCGCTCAGGCTGCCATCGGTCAGCATGCGCTCGCGCACGGCGCGGCAGGCGTGCATCACCGTCGTGTGATCGCGACCCCCGAAGGCCTCGCCAATTTCCGGAAGCGAATGCTGCGTCAGTTCTTTCGCCAGCGCCATCGCGAGCTGCCGCGGATGCGCGAGCTGACGGGTGCGTTTGCGTGAGAGGAGGTCCATGAGACGCAACTGGTAGTAGGCAGCCACCGTGCGCTGGATGTTTTCGAGGCTGATGGCGCGGTCCTGCGCCGCCAGCAGATCGCGCAGTGTCTCCTGGGCGAAGTCGATCGAAATGGCGCGACCGGTGAAGTGCGCACGCGCCGCCAGCGTGCGCAATCCACCCTCGAGCTCGCGGACGTTCGAGCGCATGCGTCGCGCGATGAGCAATGCCACGTCCTCGGGCAGGGCCAACCCCATCTCGTCGGCCTTGCGCAGGAGGATCGCGGCGCGCGTCTCGAAATCCGGCGGCTCGATCGCCACCGACAGGCCCCAGCCCAGCCGCGAAGTGAGGCGCGGTTCGAACTTCTCGACCTCCTTCGGGTAGCGATCGCAGGTGAGGATGATCTGCTGCCTGGAGTCGAACAACGCATTGAAGGTGTGGAAGAATTCCTCCTGGGTGCGTTCCTTGCCCGCGATGAACTGGATGTCGTCGAGCAGGAGCGCGTCGACGGTGTGGTAGCGCCGCTTGAACTCGTCCATGGTGTGTCCGCGGAGCGCGTTGATCGCCGTGGTCACGAACTGCTCCGAGCGCTGGTAGAGCACCCGCATGCCCGGGCTCCGCGCGCGCATCAGATTGCCGGCAGCATGCATGAGATGCGTCTTGCCGAGACCCGTGCTGCCGTAGAGCAGCAGCGGATTCTGGAAGCCGCCAGGACTCATCGCCACCCGATACGCCGCCGCCTTGCCGAGTTCGTTGGATTTGCCCTCGATGAAGTTGTCGAAGTTGTAGTGCGGATCCAGATTGGTCTCGAAATGCTCGCCCGTTCTCGCACCTGCAGCGCTCGACGTACCGCCGCGGGTGGAAGTGTGGTTCGCCGCGCTGCGCCCTTCGTCCAGCGACCCGAGGCCAACGCGGACCTGCACTGGCTCGGGCGACAGGGCTCCGACCAGCGCCTCGATTCTGGGCAGGAAGCGCTCGCGCACCTGCTCGACGACGAAGTCATTGGGCGCCAGCAGGCGCAATTCCCCCGCCTGCATCACCGCCTGCAGCGAATGCAGCCAGGTATGCAGATCCGGCGCAGCCACCTCGTTCTCGAGATGCCGCAAGCAGCGTTGCCATAGATCGTTGGAGCGCGGATCGTTCACACGGAGGGATTCAAGCTTGAGGGTTCACGCGATGTTGGTGTTGCCGGAGTGGGAATGCCCAACACCGCGCGCCGCGCAGTCGGCCGATCAGTGTAACGGTGCCGCCGCCGGGATGCGGCGAAGGCGGGCTGCCAGCCGGGGTTGCCCGGGTGGGCGCCGGGCGCACAGCGCGGCG
>JBGTIG010000391.1:0-1906 GCA_041745755.1 Lysobacterales bacterium | reverse complement strand
CCCGGTGGGCCCGGGGCCGGCCGCAACGATCGCGGCTCCCGCCCCGCCGGCCCCTGATCGTCGCGACTCCCTGCGCGCGCAACTCCTGGTCGAGAGCCGACCGACGCGCAGGGATCGTTTCCCGAAACGGGAGCGAGCTCTTGCAGGGAGCAACCCTCGCGCGATGCGGAACATTTCCAAACAACGGGCAAGCGTTGCGAAAGCGAAGGGAGCAGCCGCTGGTATCGCGCAGGGTCCGATCCTTTCCGAAGCCCGGGAGCCTGCGACCACAGAATCCGTCCCGTCCGCCATTCCCGACGCGCTTTGTCACTTCGCGCCGGTTCGCTTCGATGCTTGCATCGGCAGACCGTCGCATTCCGGCTTCTTCGCAATCAAATTTCTGGGGTATGAGATGAACATTTCGGCAAACATGGTCAAGGAGCTGCGTGAGCGCTCCGGCGCCGGCATGATGGAGTGCAAGAAGGCGCTCACCGAGACCCATGGCGACGTCGACCTGGCAATGGAGCACCTGCGCAAGACGGGTCTCGCCAAAGCGGACAAGAAGGCTGGACGCGTTGCCGCGGAAGGCCGCATCGTGCTGGCGCAGGACAAGACCGGCGCCGTGCTCGTCGAGATCAATTCCGAAACCGATTTCGTGTCGAGGGACGAGAACTTCATGGCGTTCGCCGACAAGGTCGGCAAGGTGGCGCTCACGACTTCCGTGCCGGACGTCGAAGCACTCAAGGCAGCACCGCTGGACGGCCAGACGGTGGAGCAGGCGCGACAGGCGCTCGTGGCGAAGGTCGGTGAGAACCTGCAGATCCGCCGGATGGCGCGCGTCGACGGCGGCAACAACATCGGCGCGTACGTGCATGGCGGTCGCATCGGCGTGCTGGTCGAACTCAAGGGTGGCAGTCCCGAGCTGGCGCGTGGCATCGCGATGCATGTCGCGGCAATGAATCCCGCGTACGTTGCCATCGAGAATGTTCCGGCAGCAATCACCGCGAAGGAGAAAGAAATCGCGCTGGCGCAGCTGACCGAAAAGGACCGGGCCAAGCCCGCGGAAATCCAGGAAAAGATGGTGTCCGGCAAGGTTGCCAAGACCCTGTCGGAAGTGTGCCTCACCGCGCAGCCCTACGTGGCGGATACCAATGCCACGGTTGGCGCCCTGCTCAAGAAGGAAGGCGCGGAGATCCTCGGATTCCAGCGGATCGCGGTTGGCGAAGGCATCGAGAAACAGGTCGACGACTTCGCCGCCGAGGTCATGAAGCAGGCAGGACTTGCCTGAGACGTTGCGGGAAACGTACCGGGCCGCGCGGGCAATTGCGTTGCTCGCGCCCGGGTGGCCGGGCGTGCTGTCATGAGCGAGTCCCGCCGCGAAAGCCCATACCCGCGTCGGGCGGGATGACACACCCCACCCGACACCAACGCCGAAGGCACGACTCCCGTTGAGCGTCCTCTTCATTTCCGATCTGCACCTCGAGCCCGCGCGCCCGGAGATCCTTGCGGCGTTGATCGCGCTGTTGCGTGGCGAGGCGCGTGAGGTACAGGCGCTCTTCATCCTCGGCGATCTGTTCGACGCCTGGATCGGCGACGATGATGATGCGCCGCTGGCCGCATCCGCGGCGACAGAGCTGCGCGCCCTCTCGGACTCCGGGACGCAGATTTATTTCCAGCACGGCAATCGCGATTTCCTGCTGGGCGAAGCGTACGCGGCGCGCTGTGGCATGCGCCTGCTGGGCGAAAACCACTTGCTGGAACCCGGCGCGATCAATCCCACGGATACGCCTTTCCTGCTGATGCACGGCGACACGCTCTGCACCGGTGATGTCGAGTATCAGAGATTCCGCGTGCAATCCCGCCAGCCCGCGTGGCAGGCGGCCATGCTGTCGCAGCCCCTCGAGGCGCGGCGCGCGCTGGCGGCAGA
>JBGTIG010000390.1:0-3452 GCA_041745755.1 Lysobacterales bacterium | reverse complement strand
GGCCGCCCGGGATGCCGCGCGTGCGCGCGTCGCCTCCGCCAATGCGCGATTGGGCGATCGCGTGATCAGGGCACCCTTCGCCGGGGTGCTGGGCCTGCGGCAGATCAGCGTCGGCACCGTGCTGGCGCCGGGTGATGCGATCGTGACGCTGGACGACGTGTCGAGCATCAAGCTCGATCTGGCGGTCCCCGAACGCGACATCGGTCGCGTCTCCGAAGGCCAGTCACTGGTTGCCACGAGCGGCGCATTCCCGGACAGGAAGTTTCCGGGAAAAGTGACGACGGTGGACAGTCGCATCGACCCGCTGTCGCGTACGGCCACCGTGCGCGCGCGCCTGGGAAATGCCGACGCGCTGCTGCGGCCCGGCATGCTGCTCGCAGTGGACCTGATCGCACGGCCCCGCGAAGCCGTACTGGTGCCCGAGATCGCGGTGCAGGCGCGCGGCGAGCAGCAGTACGTCATGGTGGCAGGCGCGGATTCCATCGCGCGCGAACGCAAGGTCACCGTCGGTAGCCGACGGCAGGGTGACGTCGAGATCGTCGACGGCCTCACCGCGGGCGAGCGCGTGGTGACCGACGGGTTGGTCAAACTCCGCGACGGTGCGCGCATCACCGCGGTCGACATCCGCGGCCAGCCGGTGGGTGGCGCGAACACCCAGGCTGGACCCGCGCCGGACCCGGCTCCGGGCAGGCCGACTCGCGGCACCCGCCAGTGATTCTCTCCGACCTCGCCGTCAAGCGGCCGGTGCTCGCGATCGTGATGAGCCTCATCATCGTGGTGGTCGGCGTGCTGGCGTTCGCGCGGCTGCCGCTGCGGGAGATCCCGAGCATCGATCCGCCGATCGTCTCGGTGCAGACGAACTACCCCGGCGCCAACGCCGGCGTGGTCGAGGCGCGCATCACCCAGCCGCTGGAAGACACGATCTCGGGTATCGAAGGCATCGAGTTGCTGCAGTCCTCGAGCCAGAACGGCCGTTCCAACATCAACATCGAGTTCTCCCTCGACCGCGATATCGAAAGCGCGGCGAATGACGTGCGCGATGCGGTTTCGCGCAATCTCGATGACCTGCCGGAAGAGGCGGATGCACCCACCGTGGAGAAGGCCGACACCGACTCCGAGGTCGTGATGTGGCTCAATCTCGAGGCGCCCGGCATGGACCCGCTCGCGCTCACCGATTTCGCCGAGCGGCAGATCGTCGACCGGCTTTCCTCGATCGAGGGCGTGGCCACCGTCCGGGTGGGCGGCGAGCAACGCTATGCGATGCGCGTCTGGCTCAAGCGCGACGAGCTGGCAGCCCGCGGACTCACCGTGGCCGACGTGGCGGCGGCCCTGCGGCGCGAGAACGTCGAGTTGCCCGCCGGCCAGCTGGAATCGGCGGAGCGTGATTTCATCCTGCGCCTGAGCCGTAGCTATCTCGGCGAAGGCGATTTCAGGACGCTGCCGATCGCGCAGCGTGACGGTCGCGTGGTGACGTTGTCCGAAGTCGCCGACATCGAGCTCGCGTCCGCCGAACAGCGCAACGAGTACCGCGGCAATGGTTCGCGCCAGCTCGGCCTTGGCCTCATCAAGACCTCCGTCGCCAACTCGCTCCATGTCGCCAAGGCGGCGCGCGCCGAAATGGACGAGATCAACCGGACGCTGCCCGAGAACGTAAGGCTGCTGGTGGCGTTCGATACCACCATCTTCATCGAAGCCGCGCTCAACGAGGTGTACAAGACGCTGCTCGAGGCGACGCTGCTCGTCATCATCGTGATCTGGCTGTTCCTCGGCAGCTGGCGCGCGGCGCTCATACCCGCCGTGACGCTGCCGGTCTGCATCCTCGGTGCGTGCATCGCACTCGCCGCGTTTGGATTCTCGATCAATCTGCTGACGCTGCTGGCGCTGGTGCTGTCCATCGGGCTGGTGGTCGACGATGCCATCGTGGTGCTGGAGAACTGCCAGCGCCGGGTCGACCTCGGCGAGACGCGCCTCGTTGCGGCCTATCGGGGTGCGCGGCAGGTGGCGTTTGCGGTGATCGCAACCACGGCGGTGCTGGTCGCCGTGTTCCTCCCGATCGCCTTCATGGAGGGAACGCTCGGCCGCCTCTTCCGCGAACTGTCGGTGGCGATCGCCTCGGCGGTCGCGATCTCCGCAGTGGTCGCACTCACCCTGAGTCCGATGATGTGTTCGAAGCTGCTCGTCCCGCACGACGCGCAGGGCGGGTTGACACGCCGCGTCGATGACGCCATGGGCGCGCTTTCCACGCGCTATCGCGGGATTCTCGGCAAGGCTGTCGGGCACCCCTGGATGGTGGTGCTGGTGATGCTGGGGGCGCTCGGCGCTGTCGGCCTGCTCGCCTGGTCGCTCCCGAAAGAGCTGACGCCCTCGGAGGATCGCGGCGCGTTCTTCGTGCAGGTGCAGGGGCCGGAAGGGGCGGGTTTCGACTACATGGTGCCGCGCATGGCGGAGGTCGAGAAGCGGCTGATGACGCTCGTGGACGATGCAGAAGCGGGCGCGGCGGGCGCGGGGGACACCGAGCGGCCAGTTGCGCGCATGAATATCCGCACGCCGCGCGGCTTCGGCGGTGGCGGGACGGACATGCACACCGGGCAGGCGACGATGTTGCTGAAACCGTGGGGTGAGCGCGACGTTTCGACCGATGACGTCGTGCAGCGTGCGAGCGCACTGCTCGAGGGGATACCCGGCGTCCGGGCATCGGCCCAGGCGCGCAGCGGTCTGGTGCGTTCGTTTGGTCCGCCCGTCCAGCTCGTGCTGCAGGGCGCCACGTACGAGGAACTGACGGCATGGCGCGATCGCGTGCTGCTTCGCATGGAGTCGAATGCGGGACTGGTGTCGACCGATTCCGACTACAAGGACACGCGACCGCAGCTGCGCGTCGAGGTCAATCGCGCGCGCGCGGCGCAGCTCGGTGTCAGCGTCGAGGAAATCGGCTCCGCGCTGGATACGCTGATGTCGGGGCGGCGCGTGACCACATTCCAGCGCGAGGGTGAGGAATACGACGTGGTGCTGCAGGCGCAGCGTGATGACCGCCGCGATCCCGTGGACCTCACCAGCCTTCGCGTGCGCTCGCAGTCGAGCGGCGAGCTGGTGGCATTGTCGAACCTCGTGAGCTTCACCGAACTGGCCGAGCCTGCCTCGCTCAATCGGTTCAACCGGCTGCGCGCCATCACGGTGTCGGCGAACCTGGCACCCGGTTACACGCTCGGCGAGGCGATCACGTGGCTCGAGGACGTGGCGCGCACCGAATCCCCGGGCATCTCCAACCCGATCGACTGGAAGGGCGAGGCGCGCGAATACCTGAAGACCGGATCGTCGGTGCTGTTCACGTTCGCGCTTGCGCTGCTGATCGTGTTCCTGGTGCTGGCGGCGCAGTTCGAGAGCTTCGTGCACCCCTTCACCATCATGCTGACAGTGCCGCTGGCGGTGCTGGGCGCACTGATCGGCCTGTGGAT
>JBGTIG010000389.1:0-2724 GCA_041745755.1 Lysobacterales bacterium | reverse complement strand
ATCGCCCGCGAGACTGCGCAGGGCATCGGCGCGGGCGAGCAGGCTGCGCGCGCGCGCGTCGAGATCGGCGCGACGGCAGAGATCCTCGATGTCCGCGAACGCGCGTTCATTGCGTGCGTCGACGATGCGCTTCGCGACGGCTTCCGACAGTCCGCGGATTTCCCGCAAGCCCAGCCGAAGCGCGTTGTTCTGCCTTCTCCCCGTGTCAACGGGGGTGAGGCAGCGCGTCTTGCAACAGTCCGGGGGACTGTTGCGCGCGGAGGAACGCCCGGAGGGCCGGAGAAGGTGCCCGCAGGGCGGATGAGGGGCTGCGTGGGCCTCCAACAGCCCCTCATCCGGCGCTTCGCACCACCTCACTCCATGCCCCGGCCCGAGCCTCGCCCGGGCGTTCGTACGTGCGCGAGCCCGCGGCTCGCAGCCGCACGTACTCACCCCCGCATTGCGGGGAGAAGGCAATGCATCCTCGAGGGTGGAATTCCATTCGCTGACGAGCACATCGACAGGGCGTACGACGACGTCATGACGCCGCAGGTCGGCAATGATCTGCGCCGGCGCGTAGAAGCCCATCGGCGATGAGTTCAGCAGCGCGCAGGCGAACTCGGCGGGATGGTGGCACTTGAGCCAGCAGCTCACGTAGGTGATGAGCGCGAAACTCGCGGCGTGCGATTCGGGAAAGCCGTACGAACCGAACCCCTTGATCTGCTCGAACACCTGTTCGGCGAATCCGGGCGGATAGCCGCGCGCCGACATGCCCTCGAGAATCCGTTGGCGATGATGCTCGAGCCCGCCGCGTCGCCGCCACGCCGCCATCGAGCGCCGGAGCTGGTCGGCCTCGCCCGCGGTATAGCCGGCCGCGACGATCGCGAGCTGCATCACCTGTTCCTGGAACAGGGGCACGCCGAGCGTGCGCTCGAACACCGCGCGCAGTTCGTCGGCCGGATACTCGACCGGCTCGAGTCCCTGCCGGCGGCGCAGGTAGGGATGCACCATGCGGCCCTGGATCGGGCCGGGCCTGACGATCGCGACCTCGATCACCAGATCGTAGAAGCACGCGGGCTTGAGCCGCGGCAGCATCGCCATCTGCGCGCGCGATTCGATCTGGAACACGCCCACCGTGTCGGCGCGCTGGATCATCGCGTAGGTCTCGGGGTCCTCGGCGGGAATCGTCGCCTGCGTGAGTTCGATGCCGTGATGCGTACGCAGCAGATCGAGGCACTTGCGTACGCAGGTGAGCATGCCGAGCGCGAGGCAGTCGACTTTCAGCAATCCCAGCGTGTCGAGATCGTCCTTGTCCCACTGGATGATGGTGCGGTCGGGCATCGCCGCGTTCTCGACCGGTACCAGCGTCGACAGCGCGCGCTCGGAGATGACGAATCCGCCGACATGCTGCGAGAGATGCCGGGGTGCGTCGATCAGCTCGCGGGCGAGGCCGACGAGCCTGCGCACCTGCGCGCTGTCCGGATCGAAGCCGTGCTCGCGCAGGCGGTCGTCGAGCCCTTCGAGGCCATCCCAGTGGCCGATCACGCGGCTCAGCTGCTCGACCTGGTCCATGCTGTAGCCGAGTGCGCGGGCGACATCCCGCACCACGCTCTTGCCGCGGTAGCAGATCACCGTGGCGGCCAGCGCCGCGCGCTCGCGGCCATAGCGGCGGTAGATGTACTGGATGACTTCCTCGCGCCGTTCGTGCTCGAAATCGACGTCGATGTCGGGTGGCTCGTTGCGTTCCTTCGAGATGAAGCGCTCGAACAGCATGCTCATGCGGCCGGGATCGATCTCGGTGATGCCGAGCGCGAAGCACACCGCCGAGTTCGCGGCGGAGCCGCGGCCCTGGCACAGGATGCCGACCCCGCGCGCGTAGCGCACGATGTCGTGCACGGTCAGGAAGTAGCTCTCGTAGCCGAGCTCGGCGATCAATGCGAGTTCGTGATCGATGAGCTTGCGCGCTTTCTCCGGCGTGCCGCCGGGCCAGCGCCAGCGCGCCCCTTCCTCGGTCAATGTCCGCAGCCACGCAGTCGGCGTATGCGTGTCGGGCACCAGTTCGCGCGGATACTCATAGTGGATGTCGGTGAGCGCGAAGGTGCAGCGCGCGGCAATCGCAACGGTGGCGTCGAGCGCGTCGCGGGGATACAGCGCAGCAAGTGCCGCGCGCGTGCGCAGATGGCGCTCGCCGTTGGGGAACAGCAGCGCGCCAGCCCGGGCGACCGTGGTGCGATGACGGATCGCCGTCACGGTGTCCTGCAGGGCGCGGCGCCTGCGCACGTGCATGTGCACGTCGCCGGTGGCGACGATCGGCAAGGCATGTCGCGCGGCAAGCATCTCGACCCTGTCGGATCGCTGCGCATCGTCGGCGGCGCGGTGAAGCTCGAGCGCGAGCCAGGTGCGTGCGGGAAAGCAGGCGTGCAGCCATGCCGCATCCGCATCCGCATCCGCCTCGGTCGCGGGACCGGCATGCGGTGGCAGCCACAGCGCCAGCAGCCCGGCGTTGGGCGTCGCTGTGGCGGTCTGCCGGAAATCCTCCCGCAGCGCGCAGTAACGACCCTTTACGCTGCGCCGCCGCGCGCGCGTGATGAGTTCGCACAGGCGTGCGTAGCCTTCGAGATCCTCGACCAGCAGGACGATCCTCGGGCCGTCGTCGAGCTGCATCTCGCTGCCGACGATGAGCTTGAGGCCGCTGTCGCGCGCGGCCTCGAAGGCACGCACGATGCCCGCAAGCGAACATTCGTC
>JBGTIG010000388.1:0-5096 GCA_041745755.1 Lysobacterales bacterium | reverse complement strand
AGCAATGGCATCCTCGCCAACGCCCTGACCAACAACGCCCTCGCCAGCAATGCGATCGCCAGCAAACCGACGATCGCGCGTCGGCTGCCAGCGGGATTCACCCGCGCGCGGCTCCCGCCTTGATCGCCTGCGCCAGCTGGTGGACCGCGAGGCTGTACATGGGGCTGCGGTTGTAGCGCGAGATCACGAAGAAGTTCTGGTGCGTGATCCAGTATTCCTTGCCATCCGCACCTTCGAGAGTGATGAGCGAGACCGGTAGCGCGTCGCCGAGTGGCGCTTCCGCCGAATAGCCGAGCTCGCGCAGTCGCGCAATGCTGGTACTGGGCTCGAGTCCCGGCGCCGTGTAGGGCGCGGCATCCGCCGCAGCGCGCGCCCGATCTACCACGGGCGCACCGGTCTGCCAGCCATGCTCGACGAAATAGTTCGCGATCGACGCGAAAATGTCGGGCTTCGATCCCCAGAGATCGATATCGCCGTCGGCATCGTGATCGGTCGCCCAGTTGGCGAAGCTCGTCGGCATGAACTGGCCCCAACCCATGGCCCCGGCGTACGAGCCCTTGAGCATCTCGATCGGCTGCGGGAACGTACCCTCGGGCAAGCTCAGAAGTTGCGCGAGTTCGCCGCGGAAGAATGGCGCACGGCGCGGAAAATAGAACGCGAGCGTGGCCAGGGCATCCAGTACCCGATAGTTGCCGGTAATGCGGCCGTAGCTCGTTTCCACACCGATGATGGCGACGATGACTTCGCTCGGCACGCCATACTTTGTCGACACTTCATCGAGCATTGCGCGGTTCTCGCGCAGGAAGGCCACGCCGCCGTCGGTGCGTGCATCGTTGATGAAAATGGGTCGATACTCACGCCAGGTCTTGACGCTTTCCGCGGGACGCGTCATCGCGTCGATGATGCTTTCGCGGTATTCGGCGCCCGCGAGGATCGCGTTGATCGCGGCCTCGCTGCGGTCCGGGCGCGAGGGACCGAGCTTTGCGCTCAGTTCGCGCGCGAACGCGAACTGTCCGGGATGCGTTTCCCCGGGCAGCTTTGCCGGCAATGGGGCGATGGCTGCCGCCGGCGCTGGCGAGACTGCGGACGCCGAGTTCGCCGGTGGCACGCTGGACGTCACCGGTGCGGGCTTCGCTGGAGTGGCGGTCCCCGGGCTTTCAGCCGTCGCCAGTGGCACCGATTCAACGCGGGCGGGGGGTGGCGCCTGCTCGCGCGGCGGATTGGCTGCGCAGGCGGAGAAGAGCGGCAGGCACACCAGCAGGAGGCCAGTCAGAGTCGGGTTCATCGGCGGATTCTAGCGTGGGCCAAACCGGCGGGGCGCAAGTCACCGCGCAAGGCGATGGTGCGCGCGCACTCCGAGCACGATGCCGAACGCCGCCAGCAAGGTGACGGCCGAGGTGCCGCCGTAGCTCACCAACGGCATGGGCACGCCAACCACCGGCAGAAGCCCGGTGATCATGCCGCCGTTGACCGCCACGTAGACGAAGAATGCAAGGCCGAGCGAGCCCGCGAGCAGGCGCCCGAAACTGTCGCGTGCCTCGAGCGCGATCCAGAGCGTGCGCAACACGATGAAAAGGTACGCCAGCAGGATCACCGCGACGCCGATGAATCCGAACTCCTCGGCAAACACCGCGAACGCAAAGTCGGTTGTGTGCTCGGGCAGATACTCCAGCCGTGCCTGCGTGCTCGCGCCCCATCCCTTGCCCGTGATCCCGCCGGAACCGACCGCAATGCTCGACTGGATGATGTTCCAGCCGGCACCCTGCGGATCGTTGCCAGGATCGAGGAACGTGAGGATGCGGTCCTTCTGGTAATCCTCGAGCCAGTACGACCACGCCAGGGGCGCCGCGGCGGCCGCAAGCAGGGCCCCGGCCCCCATCAGCCACCAGGAGAGTCCGGCGAGAAACAGCGCGAACAATCCCGACGCCACGACCAGCAGCGCGGTGCCGAGATCGGGCTGCATCGCGATCATGGAACCCGGCAGACCGATCAGCACCAGACACACCAGGACATCGCGGAACCGGATCGGCAGCGGGCGATCGTGCAGGAACCACGCCACGATCATCGGCACGGAAATCTTGAGAAGCTCAGCGGGCTGCAGGTAAAACACGCCGAGATCGAGCCAGAGCCGGGCGCTGCGACCCGAACCGAAGATCGGCACGAGTGCTAGCAGCACCAGGCTGCCAACGTAGGCCCAGGGGGCGAGTAGGCGCAGACGCATCGGGGGCACGCGCGCCAGCAGCAGCAACAGCGCGAAGCCGACCGTGACGCGCGCTCCCTGTGCCAGCTCCAGACGGACCGCGCCTGCGCTTGCGCTGTAGAGCGTGACCATGCCAGCCACGACGATCAACATGATCGCCACCACCAGCGGCCAGTCGAGACGCTCGCGCCACCACACGAGCACGCGCGCAATGCCGCCCAGCCGGCGCGTCTTCATGGGTGAGGCCGGCTCGGGGTACCGGCCGGGGCTTGCGGCTCGATCTGCTGCGGCACGGGCAGTCGTGCGTCGCCCGGCAGGGCCGTTTCCGCAGACCGCGAAACCGCCGTCGTGGAAATCGACGCCGTGACGAGGGGTGCTGCCGGGGCTTCCGATACTTCCGCGGGAGGCACGTCCTTGCCCAGCAACCAGGCATCCATCACTTTGCGTGCGATGGGCGCCGCCACCCGCGAACCTGCTCCTCCGTGCTCGGCGACCACGGCAATTGCGATGCGCGGCGCGTCGGCGGGCGCGAAGCCCACGAACAATGCGCGATGTCGCAGATGCATCGGCAGATCCGCGGGATTCAGCGAGCGCGTACCGGTGCGACCGACACGCTGGGCGGTGCCGGTCTTGCCGGCAATGAGGTAGGTGCTGCCCGCCGCGGAGGCGCGTGCGGTACCGGTGGGACCGTGCAACGCGGCGGTGAGACCCTCGCGCACCGCGGCGAGATTTTCCGGCGAACCGAACACCACCACGGCGTCCGCCGGCAATCGTGCAACATGCGCGACGCGCGGCGCATCGAGTCCCGCCTGCGACTCGCGCAGCAGATGAACCGGCTGGCGTCTTCCAGTGGCGATCGCCGCGATGCCCTGCGCCAGCTGCAACGGCGTCGCGGTCCAGAAGCCCTGCCCGATGCCCGCCACCACGGTTTCCCCCGGGTACCACTCCTGCTGGAAACGCCTGCGCTTCCATTCGCGCGTCGGCATGACCCCCGTCTCCTCGCCCGGCAGGTCGATGCCGGTGCGGTGGCCGAATCCATAGCGCTGCATCGCCACGCTCATGCGGTCGATGCCCATATCGTGGGCGAGCTTGTAGTAGTACGTGTTGACCGATTGTGCGAGCGACTCGCGCAGGTTGATGGCGCCGTGTCCGCCCGCCTTCCAGTCGCGATAGTCGCGTCCCTGTCCCGCGAGGCGGAACGCACCCGTCGATAGCGTGGTCGCCTCTGGCGTACGCAGGCCGAGCTCGAGTCCCGCCAGCCCCATGAACGGCTTGACGGTCGAACCGGGCGCGTAGGTACCGTCGAGCACGCGATCGAACATCGGCTGGGAAGGATCTTTCGTCAACTCGCGATAATCGGCGTGCGAGATGCCATTGACGAAGAGGTTCGGGTCGAACGTCGGCAGGCTCACCATCGCCAGTACTTCGCCATTGTCGGGATCCAGCGCAACCGCGGCACCGGGTTGGCCCGCGAAGGCGTTCGCCATCGAGCGCTGCAGGCTCGCGTCGATCGACAGATGGAGATTGCGGCCGGGCCGGGCCGGCTTGCGTGCGAGCACGCGCAGTTCCCGCCCCTGCGCGTTGGTCTCGATCTGCTCGACGCCGGTCGCGCCGTGCAGCAGCTTCTCGTATTCGCGTTCGATGCCACTCTTGCCGATATGCGTGGTGGCCGTGTAGGCGTCGGCATTGATGCGCGCCAGATCGGTCTCGGCGATGCGACCGACGTATCCGACCACGTGCGCGAAATCGGCCCCAAGCGGGTAGTGACGAGTGAAGTACGGTGCGATCTCGACGCCAGGCAGCCGATGGCTGTTGACGGCGAAGCGCGCCATCTCGGCCTCGTCCAGGCGGAACTTGAGGGTCACGGGACGGAAGCGGCGCGAGATCCGATACTCCGCGCGAAAGCGCGTGAGGTCGGCGGCATCTATCGCAATCAACCGGGCGAGTTCGTCGAGCGTCGCATCAATGTCTTCTACGCTTTCCGGGATCACCACCAGGCGGTAGGCCGGCAGGTTCTCGGCGAGCAGCACACCGTTGCGATCGTAGATGAGCCCGCGCGCCGGCGGCAGTGGACGCAGCTTGATGCGATTGGCCTCTGCGCGCGTCCTGAACTCGTCGTGCCTTTGCACCTGCAGCTCGAAGTATCGGCCCACCAGCACGACGCTCGCGAGCAGCACCATGGCTCCCGCCAGCAGGGCCCGGCGCCGGAACAGCGCAGCTTCGGCGAAAAGGTTGCGCAGTGCCTTCATCGCAGGCGCGCCACGGCCCGCCTCTTCCTGCACCTGGGGCATGCGGCGCGGTGTGCGCGGTTCACGACGCTGCGCGCTTGCGCGTTCGCCGAAGCTCGTCCAGCACGAGGAAGAGCCAGGGCCAGAGCAGGGTGCCGACGAGCGGCGCTCCCCAGAAACTCGGATCCGGCCAGCCCATGCCGCTCACCATGCGCAGGAGCAGTGCGATCACGCGATCGTTCGCCAGCAATGCGAACACCGCGAGCGACTGCTGCAGCATCGGGAAGAAGCGCATGCGGGCGCGGAAGCGGAGCACGATGAAGGCAATGATGGCGAGTCGCAGCGCCTGTTCGCCGAGGATCGCACCCGTCGTGAGATCGCAGACCAGGCCGAGGAGGAACGCGGCGCCGAGTCCCATTCGATCGGGATCCTCGAGCGCCCAGTAGATGACGATCAGCGCCGCCCAGAAGGGCTTGTAGGGTGCAAGCGTCGGCGGCAACGGCGCCAGCGCCAGCAGCAGCGCGCCGATCACACTGACGACGATGGGCAGCGCAGTTGTTCGCGCTCGACTCATCGCGGCGTGTCCTCCCCGGCCCCTGGCTGCCCGCCGTCGCCCGGTTCTGCGGCCGCCGCGGGCGACGCCGCCGAACTTCCCTTCGGCGGGACCT
>JBGTIG010000387.1:0-2986 GCA_041745755.1 Lysobacterales bacterium | reverse complement strand
CTGGCCGCCCAGCTGCTGCAGCAACTTCAGCGCGATCGCCAACGCGCCCACGTATCGCGGGGGCCGCATCGCGCGGACTGGCGGCCGTCGTTTACGCAGGCCGCGCGCCGCGAGCTGCTTTCGCGGGGCCAGGAAAAACTGGTGGCATTGGCGGCAGTGCTGGCACAGGCGGCGGCCTACGCCGAGACCCGGGGCGAGTGGCCCATCCTGCTGTTCGACGACCTGCCCTCGGAGCTGGACATGGCGCACCAGCGAAGCCTGCTGAGCCTGCTGGCGGGGCTGCCGGCGCAGGTGCTGGTCACGGCCACGGAGCGGGGGCCAGCGCTCCAGGAGTTGCAGCACGCGCACTGGTTCCACGTGGAACAGGACGGTCGCGTAAGCCGGTCAGAGACGCCTGGGGAAGCGGCAAAAATGCTATAATTCCGCGCTTTGCCCGGCCGCCTGCCGGCCGCTCCCTGCCTGGACCCGAGCATGACCGAACCGACCTACGATTCCAGCAATATCAAGGTACTGAAAGGTCTCGAGGCCGTGCGCAAACGGCCCGGCATGTACATCGGGGATACCGATGACGGCACCGGCCTGCACCACCTGGTGTTCGAAACCGTCGACAACGCGGTGGACGAGGCGCTCGCCGGGTTTTGCGACGCCATCTCCGTCACCATCCACGCCGATGGCGCGGTTTCGGTCGACGACAATGGTCGCGGAATCCCGGTCGACCTCCACCCCGATGAAGGGCGTTCCGCCGCCGAAGTCATCATGACCGTGCTGCACGCCGGCGGAAAATTCGACGACAACTCCTACAAGGTGTCGGGCGGGCTGCACGGCGTCGGCATCTCCGTGGTGAACGCCCTGTCGGGGCACCTCTGGCTCGACATTTGGCGGGATGGCTCGCACTACCAGCAGGAATACCGGCTGGGGGAACCGCAATATCCGCTGAGGCGGGCGGGGGCGTCGGATCGTCGCGGCACCACGGTGCGCTTCCTGCCCAGCACCACGGTCTTCTCCGATGTCGAGTTTCATTACGACATTCTCGCCAAGCGGCTGCGCGAGCTCGCGTTCCTGAACTCGGGTCTGACCATCACCCTGGTGGACGAACGCGGAGAGGGCAAACGCGACGTCTTTGAATACGCGGGCGGCATCCGCTCCTTTGTCGAGCACCTGGCCCAGCTGAAAACGCCCTTGCACCCCAATGTTGCCAGCTTCTCCGGCGAACAGGACGGCATCGTCGTCGATATTGCCATGCAATGGACCGATTCCTACGACGAGCGCATGTTCGTTTTCACCAACAATATCCCGCAGCGCGACGGCGGCACCCATCTGACCGGATTCCGGGCGGCATTGACGCGCGTGCTCTCCCAGTACATCGAGCAGAGTGGCATCGGCAAGAGCGCCAAGGTCGCCGCCGGATTCACCGGCGACGACATGCGCGAGGGCCTCATCGCCGTGCTGTCGGTCAAAGTGCCGGACCCCAAGTTCTCGTCGCAAACCAAGGACAAGCTCGTCTCCTCCGAAGTCAAACCCGCGGTCGAAAGCGTGGTGGCACGCAAGCTCAGCGACTTCCTCCAGGAGCATCCCGCGGAGGCACGCGCGATCTGCGACAAAGTGGTCGAAGCGGCGCGCGCACGCGACGCCGCCCGCAAGGCGCGGGAACTGACCCGACGCAAAGGTGCGCTCGATATCGCGGGGCTTCCCGGCAAGCTCGCCGATTGCCAGGAGAAGGATCCGGCGAAGTCGGAACTGTTCCTGGTCGAGGGCGACTCCGCAGGTGGCTCCGCCAAGCAGGGACGCAACCGCAAATCTCAGGCGATCCTGCCGCTCAAAGGCAAGATCCTCAACGTCGAGAAGGCACGCTTCGATCGCATGATCTCGTCGGCCGAAGTCGGCACGCTCATCACCGCGCTCGGTTGCGGCATCGGCAAGGACGAATTCAACGTCGACAAGCTGCGCTACCACCGCATCATCATCATGACCGACGCGGACGTCGATGGCTCGCACATCCGCACCCTGCTGCTGACCTTCTTCTATCGCCAGATGCCGATACTGATCGAGCGCGGGCACATCTACATCGGCCTGCCGCCGCTCTACAAGATCAAGCAAGGCAAACAGGAGCTCTACCTCAAGGACGACACCGCGCTGGCCGAGTACCTGATCAACAATGCGGTGGAGGATGCGGAGCTGATCTACGACCCGGAAGCACCACCCCTTCGCGGGGCGGGGCTCGAGCAGCTGCTGCGCGACTACCAGGGAGCGATCGACCAGATCGCGCGGCTCTCGCATCGATTCGACACCGGCGTCCTGCGCGCCCTGCTGGACGTGCCGCGCTTCGGCGCCGCCGAGTCTGCGGAACCGGCCGCGCGCGCGCGGTGGATGGACAGTCTGCGCCACCTGATCGGGCTCAACGTCCGTTCCGGCGCCGCGCTCTACGTCCTCGACTGGAACCAGACCGGGGACGAGGGACCGGCGAGTTTGCGTATCGGCAAGACACAGCACGGACTCACCAGCGAGCAGTTGCTGCCGGAAGCGTTCTTCCTCGGCGCGGAGTACGCGCCGATCGGGCAGCTCGCGGGCACGCTCGACGGGATGTTCCAGTCCGGTGCCGAAATCGTGCGCGGCAATCGTCGCCAGCCGGTCGCGGACATGCACGCCGCGCATGCGTGGCTCATGGAGGAAGCCAAGCGGGGACGTGCGATCCAGCGCTTCAAGGGACTCGGGGAGATGAATCCGGAACAGCTCTGGGAGACCACCGTCAATCCGGATACGCGCCGCCTGCTGCAGGTGCGGGTGGAAGACGCGGTCGCGGCCGACGAGATCTTTTCGACTTTGATGGGGGATGTGGTCGAGCCGCGCCGCAACTTCATCGAGAAGAATGCCTTGCGCGTCGCCAACCTCGACGTGTGATGGCGGCGCGGCTCGCCTGTCGTTGCGGGCTCGCGCATCCTGCGCTCACCTCGCAACCCGGTCCACCACTCCTGTGGTGGCCGTTCGC
>JBGTIG010000386.1:0-1885 GCA_041745755.1 Lysobacterales bacterium | reverse complement strand
CGGCACCCATTCGTCCGCGATCGCGCCGTAGCCCGTACGCACCGGATTGACCGCGACGATCTTGACGCCCCGCTCCTTGAGCCGTCCCAGACCGAGCTTGATGGGATTGGAATCGTGATCCTCGGCCACGCCCCAGAGCATGAGGTACTTCGTGTGCACCCAGTCCGGCTCGCCGAACTCCCAGAAGCTGCCGCCGATGGAATAGAGGCCGCCGGCCGCCATGTTGACCGAACAGAAACCTCCATGCGCCGCGTAGTTGAGGGTGCCGAACTGCTGCGCCCACCACCCGGTCAGCGCCTGCGACTGGTCGCGGCCGGTGAAGAATGCGAGCTCGTCGGGATTGCGCGCGCGGATGTCTCCGAGCCATCCCGTTGCCAGCGCGAGTGCTTCGTCCCACTCGATCTCGCGGAACTCGCGCGCGCCGCGTTCTCCCGTGCGCAGCAGCGGCTTGCGCAGGCGCGCGGGCGAATAGTGCTGCTTGAGGCCGGCGTTGCCCTTGGCGCAGAGCACGCCGCGATTCACCGGATGGTCGGGATTGCCGTCGATGTAGCGGATGCGTCCCTGCCTGAGATGCACGCGAATGCCGCACCGGCACGCGCACATGTAGCAGGTCGATGTCCTGACCTCGTCGGCCCCGGTGGCAGGGACATGACCACGACCCATTGCGCTCGATTCGCTCACGTTCGGTATTGTGCCAGCGGCATTGTGATCGGATTCGACCAGGGGGTGAGCGCGTGGCCATCAAACCGCTAGCATCGCCGCACCCGTCCCCCCGAAGAAGCACGCTCCCGATGAATTTCCCGTGGATCCGTGTGGCGCCCCTTGCACTGGCCCTCGTCACGATTTCCTTGCTTGCGCTGATCCCGGCACCGGCCCGCGCGGCCTACGAGATCGCCGGCGGTTATGTGGAGGAGCTCGACGATGAGGGAACGTACACCGCTCACGCCACCTGGCTGAGTTCGCATCGATATCCCTGGGAAGTCACCGCCGGCTACATCGCCGCGCGGGACGACGCGACCCCCCGTATCTCGCCGCATACGCTCTACGTTTCGCTGGCGAGGCGCTTCGTGCATCGCACCGGCTTCTACTTCGCCGGAGGCATTGCCCTGACCAACACCGATGGCGACGACGAAGCGTTGAGCGGTACGTTCCAGTTCGTCAATGGCGTCGGCTGGCAGGGTGAACGCATCGTCATCACCTTTCGCCACATCTCGAACGCCAGCACGGGCGGCCGCAACCGCGGCGAAAACCTGCTGACGATCGGCTGGCGCTTCTGATCCCCGCGATTGCGGCAGCGTGCGGCGACGACGCCGACGCCCCGCGAGCGCCGCGTGAAGCAGGGAGCCGGAATTTCAGAAGCGGTAGCTGGTCTGCAGGCCGACGATGGTGACACCCGAGTCGAAGTCACCGGCGTCGACCCCGTAATAGGTGATGCCGAGTCCCGCGCTCCAGCGACGGAACCACTGGTAGCCGATGCCGGCGCCCACGTAGAAGTCGGTGCCGTCCTCGTTGACGGAAACGTTTAGCGGGGTTCCGGGCCCCGACACCTCGAGGTCGCCGTCCCAGAAGAACACGCCCGCGCGGGCGGTCACGTACCAGCGGTTCTCCATCGGCACGAACGCGTTGACGCCGAGCGTCCATCCCGACAGGTCGAAGCGGGTATCGATCTGACCCTGCGTGCTGGAGATCGAATCCTCGAATTCATTGAAACCCGCGAAACCGGCCTCGACGCCCCAATGGTCGTTCCAGGCATAGCCGCCGGAGAAGTTGCTCGCGAACGCATCATCGTCCAGGCCGTCCTCGTCGATGTAGCCGAGGCCGGTGTAGGAACTGGTGAACCAGCCTTCGGCGGCGACGGGGAGCGTGGCAGCCATCGCGAGTAGCA
>JBGTIG010000385.1:0-4126 GCA_041745755.1 Lysobacterales bacterium | reverse complement strand
TCGGCGCGCGCGGCGGCAATCCGGGCCTCGTTGCCGTCGCGTGCCAGCGTCATCAGGCGGGTTCCCGCCGCCACGCGCTGGCCTTCGCGCACGGAGATCTCGACGATTTGCTCGGCGGCAGGCGCGGGCAACGTGATGCGGTCGTACTCGAGGGTGCCAAGCGCCTGCGGCGCGTCTTCACGACAACCGCAAAGCAGCAGCATCGCGATCGCCGCGACCGAAGCCCGCAAACTCACCGCATCGTCCTCCGCTCTGGTCGTTTCATGGGCGTGCCCCGGTGGCGAGGACAGGATACTTCGCGCCGCGCCTCCCGACCGCAAGTCGATGGCGATGATCGGGCGATAGCCTCGGCGCCGGCATCGCGCTAGTCTTTTTCGATGAGTGCACCCGCTGAACGCAATTTTATCCTCGAACCCGACGATGCGGGGCGACTGGCGAACCTCGCCGGGTCCTTCGATTCGCACCTGCGCCAGATCGAAATGCGGCTGGGCGTCGAGATCGCCAATCGCGGCAACGTGTTCCGCGTCAGCGGCCCAGACGCCGCCGTCCCGCGAGCGGAGCGCCTGTTGAGAGCACTGTACGCGGACAGCGAGAACGAAGTGCTCGATGGCCAGGCGATCAATCTGCGTCTTGCGGGCGCTGGCATCGACGGCGCGCTCGAGTCGCAAGCGGAAGGAACGCCGCCGGAAGTCGTCATCCGGGTCAAGCGCGGCACCATTCGTGGCCGTGGCCGCAACCAGCAGCGCTATCTGCACGCGATCGTCCGGCACGATGTCAATTTCGGCGTCGGTCCTGCGGGCACCGGCAAGACCTATCTCGCGGTCGCGAGCGCGGTCGAGGCGATCGAGAACCAGAGCGTGCAGCGCGTGGTGCTCACTCGCCCGGCGGTCGAGGCTGGCGAGCGGCTGGGTTTCCTTCCGGGAGACCTGACGCAGAAGGTCGATCCGTACCTGCGCCCGCTCTACGACGCGCTGTACGAGATGCTGGGTTTCGAAAAGGTCGCCAAGCTCATCGAGCGCAGCGTGATCGAGATCGCACCGCTGGCCTTCATGCGCGGGCGAACGTTGAACGATGCCTTCGTGATCCTCGACGAAGCCCAGAACACCACGGTGGAACAGATGAAGATGTTCCTTACCCGCATTGGCTACGGCTCGCGCGCGGTCGTCACCGGGGATCTGACGCAGACCGACCTGCCGAGGAACCAGCGTTCGGGGCTCAGGCATTCACTGGAGGTGCTGCGCGATGTCAGCGGGATCAGCATGACGTTCTTCGATTCGAAGGACGTGGTGCGGCATCCGATCGTGCAGCGCATCGTCGAGGCGTACGAGCGCAGCGAGATCGAACCGGTCGCGGCGGAACCGCCCGCGATCCGGTGAACGCGGTACGGGTCCCACCGGCATGCACGGTCGGCTACGGCGTTCCGCGTGCGGGCGTTCCCGCGCCGTCGAGTTTCGACCGATGGGTGCGTGCGGCACTCGCGCACTCGGCGCGCCGAGGCGCTATTCCCGGGGCGTACGCCTGCGCGATCCGCCTCGTCGGCGCGCGCGAGGGTCGCCAGCTCAATCACTTCTGGCGCGGGCAGGACCACGCGACGAACGTACTGTCGTTTCCCTCGCAGGTCCCTGGCCTGTCCACCCCGGCGCAGTTCTGGCTGGGAGACATCGTGCTGTGTGCGCCGGTGATCGCGCGCGAGTCCCGTGCGCAGTCCAGACCGCCGCGTGATCACTACGCGCATCTGACGGTGCACGGCGTGCTGCACCTGCTGGGGTTCGACCATGAACGCGCCGCTGACGCACGCGCGATGGAGGCACTCGAACGCGACATCCTCGCCAGCCTCGAAATTCCGGATCCGTACGCATAGGGACCGTCCGGTCAAGCCTTGCAAGCTCGCAATCCGTGTTCGCATGCGGTCCTGTGGGAAGGCGGGACCTTTGCGATACACTCCGGCCGTTACGCCATCGGTTCAGCCGCAACAACATGAATGAGGATGCCCCTGCGACGCTGACGCCGTCGCGTTCCTGGCTGGATCGTCTCGGCCAGATGCTGGCGGGCGAGCCGCGAAATCGGGCCGAACTCATGGAGGAACTGCGCGGCGCGCAGGTCAAGGGGCTGCTCAGCCTCGAAACGCTCGCGATGATCGAAGGCGCCATGGCCGTCTCCGACAAGGAGGTCGGCGACGTGATGGTGCCGCGCGCGCAGATGGTCGCGGTCGATGCGGACTGGACGTTTGCGGAGGTGCTCCGGGTCGTGGTGGAATCCGGCCACTCGCGCTTTCCGGTGACGGGAGAGGACCGCGACGAGGTCAACGGCATCCTCCTCGCGAAGGACCTGCTGCGCGGCTGCGCGGAAGGGTCGGCGAACGAGGGCTGGCAACAGCAGCTGCGGCCGGTGGTGATGATTCCCGAAAGCAAGCGGCTCAATGTGCTGCTGAAGGAGTTCCGGGCCAGCCGCAACCACATGGCGGTGGTGGTCAACGAGTACGGCGGCGTCGCCGGACTCATCACCATCGAGGACGTGCTGGAAGAGATCGTGGGCGAGATCGACGACGAACACGACGACGACGACGACGTGGCCTACATCCGCACGCATGCGAGCGGTCGCGCCACGGTCAATGCGCTGACGCCGATCGAGTCGTTCAACCGGCATTTCGGCACGCAGTTCGACGAGGATGAGACGGACACGATTGGCGGCCTCGTCACCGCGCGGATGGGCCGCCTGCCGGTTGTCGGCGATTCCGTCGTCCTCGATGCGCTGCGCATCCGCGTGACGCGGGCGGATCGTCGCCGCGTGCAGCAGTTGCGCGTGGCACCGCATGCCGACGAATAGGTCGGGCAGCCGCTCCGTCATCGGTCGTGAACGGAGCGTCTGGACCACGATTGCGGCGCTCCTGGTCCTGCTCGCCCTCGCCCCGGCGCATGCCGCCGAGCCGCAGACCGCGGTCGGGTCTGTGGACGCCACCGGTCCCGGACCTCTGCTGGACGAGTTGCCCGACGAGCGCGTCGAGGCCGGGCTCCTGACCATCGCGCCCGGCCCCATCTACTGGCAGCGATTCGGCCACAACGCCATCGTGCTTCGCGACCGCGACAACCCTGAGCGCGCGGTCGCGGTCAACTACGGCATCTTCGACTTCAGCGAAAGGGGATTCCTGCTCAATTTCCTGCGTGGGCGCATGCACTACTACGCACAGGCCGGCGACGATCCGGCCGGCGAGATCGACGGCTATCGTCGCGCCGGGCGCGGCATCGCGGTGCAGTGGCTGGACCTTGCGCCGCGCCAGGTCGGTTTGCTGCGCGCCCGGCTGGCGCGCGATGTTTCGCCGCGCCATGCAAGGTATCGCTATGACTATTTCACCCGCAACTGCTCGACCCGCGTTCGCGACGCGCTGGATGCGGCGTTCGAGGGTGCACTTGAACGCAGCAGCCGGGTGCGGTCGCGGGGATGGACCTACCGTCAGCAGTCGTTGCGGCTGGCGCGCCCCGACCTGCCGCTGGCACTCGGCATCCACTTCGGTCTGGCCGGATTCACCGACCGGCCGCTGACGCTCTGGGAAGAAGCCTTCGTGCCGCAGCGCCTCGCCGATGCGGTCGCGGATCTTCGCATCGGGGATCGTCGCGCGGTCGCGCGCAGCGAACGCCTTTCGGTGCATACCCTTGGATTGCCGGACACGCAGCCGCCGGCCTGGCGCTGGGCATTCGCGACGACAGGCCTGGTCCTGGCCACGCTGCTCTGGTTCCTGCATGGCGCAGGTTCGCGTAGCACCGCTGCGCGCCGCGCGTTTGCGCTGTCGCGCGTGCTGATTCTTCTGGGTTGCGGGCTGGCCGGCAGCGGTCTGCTTGCCCTCTGGCTCACGACGGACCACATCGCCGCGCATCGCAATCTGAACCTGCTGGTCGCGAGTCCGTTATGCCTGTTGTGGCTGATTGCCGGGGGCAACAGGCGAACTGCGCCGGCACGGATCGCCGCATGGGCGGTGGGGGGCGTGCTGGTTTCCTTGGCCTTCGCATTGTGGTTCGCCTTCACCGAAGCGGCGCGTCAGGATTTTGCCGACTGGCTGCTGTTGGTCGCGCCCATGCTGCTGGTGCTCGCGCGACTGGAGCGCACGCGCGCGCAGCCGCGCGGGTCCGCA
>JBGTIG010000384.1:0-4197 GCA_041745755.1 Lysobacterales bacterium | reverse complement strand
GCGGAACCGGAAGCCCGCGCCGCCGCCGTCGCGGCGCTCCGGCTCGCGGCAGACGCACGTGAGGACGGTCGCTGGATCGCACCGGTCGACAACAACGCCCTGCATTACATCGATCGCGCTCTCGCCGTGGTGCCGGGGAGCCTGCGTGCCAACGCGGCGCGCGCGGGCCTGATCGAGTCGCTGGTCGCCGACGCCGCGGACGCGCTCGATCGGGGAGACGTCGAGCCCGCGAACGCGCTGATGCAGGCAGTCGACGATCCGCCCGAACCACTCGCCGCCGACCTGCGCGCACTCGGAGATAGAGTAGCCGTGCAGCGCCAGGTGCAGCGCAAGCTGGTGGAGGCAAACCTGCGTTTCGAGGCACGCAATGTGTACACCCCGCCGGGTGCCAGCGCACTCGACAGCTTTCGCGCCGCCCTGGCGCTCGATCCACGCAATATCCCGGCGCAGGCCGGGCTCGGCGACGTCGCCTCACGCCTCCTCGAGGCGGCGCTGTCCGCCGTTGCACGCGACAACTTCGCCGATGCGGAAAATCTGCTGCAGCTTGCGACCTCGATCGACGTGGGCAATACCGCGCAGCTCGAGGCGCGAGCGCAGCTCGAGGCGGTGAAGCGGGCTCGCGCGGAGGCGTTGGCAGCCCGCGTACGTGCGGCGCTCCAGGCCCGCGATCTGGTGCTGGCGGGGGAACTGCTCGCACGTCTGCGCGTGGTCGGATTCGATCTGCCGCAGCAGGCCATCGACGATCTGGATGACCGGCTGGACGTGCTGCAGCGCTATGCGGGCCACGCACCCGGTGACGGATTCCAGGACATCTTCCTCGATCGAAGTTCGCGCGCTCCGGCCATGGTGGCCATGCCGCTCGGCGAGTTCGAAATGGGCTCCGCACCCAGCGAGGCCGACCGCCGGCGCAACGAAGGCCCGGTCCGCAACGTGCGCATCTCGCGCCCGTTCGCACTCGCGCAGCGCGAAGTCACGGTCGCGGAATTCGCGCGCTTCGTCGACGACGCCGAGTATCGAAGCGACGCGGAAAGGATCGGGCATTCCTTTGTCTGGGACGAAGGCGGGGGGCGTTTGCAGCGCGCCAACCGCGTCCACTGGCGCCACGGATACACCGGGCGTCGCGCATTGCCAGACGCGCCCGTCATGCACGTGAGCTGGCGCGACGCCAACGCCTACGCGGAGTGGCTGGCCGCCCGCACCGGCGAGGCGTATCGCTTGCCGAGCGAGGCCGAGTTCGAGTTTGCGCTTCGCGCCGGGGGCAAGACCCGCTATCCCTGGGGTGAGGCTGCTCCCGCGATACGGCTCGCGAATGTCGCCGGTGCGCGCGACCGCTCGACCACCGGGCGTTCCTGGGACGCGGGCCTGCCGGACTACGGTGACGGATTCTGGGGTCCGGCGCCTGCGGGCCACCTGCAGGCCAATGCGTACGGCTTGCACGATATCGCCGGCAACCTGTCGGAATGGGTAGCCGATTGCTGGCACGACTCGTATCGGCGTGCGCCCCCCGATGGCGCTGCGTGGATCAACCCCGGTTGTACCCAGCGCGTGGCGCGTGGTGCTTCCTGGGGCAGCAGCCCTGCCGAAGCACGTACGGCGTATCGTTCGAACCAGGCCGCGAACGCACGATCCGCGCGCCTTGGTTTCCGCGTTGCAAGGGATCTTTGAGCCTGGAGCGAGCCAAACTCCGGTATCGCGGATTCGTTCAGACGATCGAGCCTAAGATTCGCGCTGCGGCGCATGGCCGCGGAGCAAGAGGGGAGAGACGATGTCAGCGCAACGCGATGAAGGCGGACGTAGACGGCTCGGCCGCGGCGGCGGCATCCGCTGGTGGGTATTCATCATCGCGGCGGCCTACGCGGGCTATTACTTCTTCTCCAACCGCACCGTCGATCCGACCACCGGCGAGAAGGTGCTGATCGACAAGTCGCTCTCGATCGAGGAGGAGGAGGCGCTGGGCCTCGAGGCTTTCCAGCAGATCCTCGCGCAGGAACGACCGATGGATCCCGACGCCGAGATCGCGCGCGACATACGCGGGATCGCGCAGCGACTGATCGCGAAAGTCGAACCGGTGGAAGCCGCGCTTGCCGCGGAAAACAATCTCCAGGCGCAACACCTCTCGCGCGGTTTCGAGTGGAGCGTGGAGGTGATCGAGTCCGACCAGGTCAACGCGTTCTGTCTGCCCGGCGGCAAGATGGCGGTATACACCGGTCTGGTTCCGGTCGCCGAAAATGCCGATGCAATGGCCGTGGTGATGGGCCACGAGATTGCGCATGCGCTGCTGCGGCATGGCGCGCAGCGCATGGCGCAGCAGAAGCTCGCGCAGATCGGTCAGGCGGCGGGTGCGCTCAGTGGCATGGATCCGGGCCAGCAGCAGATGGTGATGGCCGCGATGGGATACGGCGTGTTGATGCCGTATGCGCGGAAGCATGAGAACCAGGCCGATGACGTCGGGCTCATGCTCGCGGCTGCGGCGTGCTACGACCCTCGCGAGGCGATTCCCCTCTGGGAACGCATGGACGCCCAGTCGCAGGGCCAGAAGCCGCCCGAGTTCATGTCCACCCATCCGAGCGGCACCACGCGAATCCAGAACCTCGGCGCGTTGATGCCGAAAGCGCTGGAAATGCGCGAACGCAGCGGCTGTCCACCGCTCGGCGCGTAGGCGGCTCGCTGGCTACGACGAGCAGCGCCAGCCCGACACGAAACGTGTCGGGTGTGGCGCTGCGGCGTCAGCGGTCGTCGTAATCGCTGTCCCGGTATTCAGCGCGGTCGCGCTCCCCATCGCGGTCGACATCGAAGTTGCGTCCTTCGCGATCACGATAGTCGAACACCGCACGACATCCCTTGTCGACCCAGACGCCCTGACGGTCGTGCCCCCAGGTGCGGTCCTCGACACAGGGTGCGCGACCGAGTTGCTCGACCAGTCGAACGCCGCGATTGGGAAAGCGGCAGTAGTTGCGACGACCGTCGCTGGACAGGCAGGTCACGCGTTCGATGTCCTCGTCGCGGCCGTCGAAACGGACGCGGTTGCGGTCGCTTCCACGCCCGCGATAGTCGACTACGCGAAACTGAGCTCTGCAGCCGTTGTTGACGTAGATGCCGTCACGACGATAACCCCAGGTTCGGCCTTCGATGCACGCGGCGCGGCTGAGCTGGCGATCGAGCACCACGCGATCGGCATCGAGCGGCAGCCGGCAGAACGTCTCGCGGCCGCCCAGCGATTCGCAGGTCACGTCGACGACGGCAGGCAGCGGACGCGGAGGCGGCACGTTGGGCCCGCCGAGATTTACCTGGAACTCGCCGCGACATCCGCCACTGACCCAGATGCCACGTGGCGCGGTGCCCCAGGTGCGTCCTTCCACACAGGCGGCGCGGCTCACCTGGTTGATGAGGCGGACGCCGCCCCGTGTGTTGATCTCGCAAAGGTTGCGACGATTGCCCCCCGCTGCGCAGTACACGTAACCGGTGAACCGGTTGCCGGTGCCCCAGCCGTAGCCATTGCCTGAGCGGCCGATCGCGAACTCGCCGGTGCAGCCATCGGCGGTCCAGACGCCATTGCTGTCATAGCCCCAGTTGCGACCGATCACGCAGCGTTCGCGGCCGGTGCTCCGCACCAGCGCCACGCCGTTGCGCGTGTCCGCGCGGCAGTAATTCTCCCGGTTCGAACCGCCGGATGCACAGACCAGCGTCTGCGCAGGGCCGACACGCGTCTGCGCGGAAGCCGATTCCATCGGGACGACCGTCGAGGCCAGTGCGAGACCCGCGAGGGCCGTGGTAACCGTGAAGGAACGCAACATCGTCAACTCCTGCATCGCAATGAACCCGGAGCAGGCTACGCATCGCGTTGCAATCGCAGGTGAATCGGACGACCCGAGCTGAACGGTCGGTTACACCGCTTCCTCCAGTCCTTCGCGGGTTCCCCCGGGAAGGCTTGCGCCCATTGCCTACGGATTCGCCAGATCCCGCCGCCTTTGGCACGGATCCGCGTCGGCCTCGCGCGCAACCCTCATCGGCGTGATCGCTTCGCCGCCATGCGTGCGGGCAGTGCTTACCCTGGACGGGCTCAGAAGGTCCCCTGGTGCCGATGGTCGGACTCGAACCGACACGATATCGCTACCGGCGGATTTTGAGTCCGCTGCGTCTACCAATTCCGCCACATCGGCGCGGGGGCGGGAGTATAGCCGCCGGCAACCGGTGCGC
>JBGTIG010000383.1:0-7289 GCA_041745755.1 Lysobacterales bacterium | reverse complement strand
CTTCATGCCCTCCATCACCGGAGTCGCGCACGCCGGCAACGGCTTCGGGGACTTCTCCACGTCGACGAGGCACATGCGGCAGTTGGCGGCGATGGGCAGCTTGTCGTGGTAACAAAAGCGGGGGATCGCGACGCCGATGCGGTCCGCCGCGTGGATGATCATCGAACCTTTCGCGGCCGTCAGCGCCACGCCGTCGATCTCGATCAACACGTGGCCCTCGGGCACGGCGGGCTTCGCGGCAGTATCGTCCAGGACGGCGTTCATGCCGCCACCTGCAACCGATCATCGACGATAGAACGCCGGTTGGCGATGAAGAACTCGAACTCGTGCCAGTAGTGGCGGAGGAAGCCCTGCACCGGCCACGCTGCGGCTTCGCCGAACGCGCAGATGGTGTGCCCCTCGATCTGGCCGGCTGCGCGTTTCAGCATCGCGAGGTCCTCCATGACCGCGCTGCCCTCGACCACGCGGGTCAGCAGGCGATACATCCAACCCGTGCCTTCGCGGCACGGCGTGCACTGCCCGCACGACTCGGCCATGTAGAAACGCGCGATGCGATGGCACGCACGCACCATGCATGTCGTGTCGTCCATCACGATGACCGCCCCGGATCCGAGGCCCGATCCGGCCTTTTGCAGGCTGTCGTAATCCATCGTGCAGTCGAGCATGATTTCCGCGGGCAGCACCGGCATCGAGGAGCCGCCGGGAATCACGCCCTTCAGGGTTCGCCCCGCGCGTACTCCGCCCGCCATCTCGAGCAGATCCGTGAACGGCGTGCCGAGCCGAACCTCGAAATTGCCGGGGTTGGC
The DNA here is from genome assembly GCA_041745755.1 of Lysobacterales bacterium. Taxonomy (GTDB): domain Bacteria; phylum Pseudomonadota; class Gammaproteobacteria; order Xanthomonadales; family Ahniellaceae; genus JBBQNY01. The sequence continues at coordinate 6,483 of JBGTIG010000383.1, read as the reverse complement.
GACATGCCCGGACACCGAAAAAATCTTCGGCCCGCCATTGTTGGGCTTGCCCAGTCCCGCGAACCACTCGGCGCCATTGCGCATGATGGCGGGCACGGACGCCAAGGTCTCGGTGTTGTTGATGGTGGTGGGCTTGCCGTACAGGCCGTAGTTCGCGGGAAACGGCGGCTTGAATCGCGGCTGGCCCTTCTTGCCCTCGAGCGATTCCATCATCGCCGTCTCTTCGCCGCAGATGTAGGCGCCCGCACCCAGTACGCCATGAATCTCGACGTCTATGCCGGACCCGAGGACGTCGCGACCCAGCCAGCCCTTCGCGTACGCCTCGCGGAGCGCGCCTTCGAAACGCTCGAAGGGCTCGTGGTGGAATTCGCCGCGCAGATAGTTGTAGCCCACGCTCGCACCCATCGCGTAGCAGGCGATGGCCATGCCTTCGATCACCGCATGCGGGTTGTATCGCAGGATGTCGCGGTCCTTGCAGGTGCCGGGCTCGGACTCATCCGAATTGCAGAGCACGTACTTCTGCTGGCCGTTGCCTTTGGGCATGAAGCTCCACTTGAGCCCGGTGGGAAAGCCCGCGCCGCCCCGGCCACGGAGGTTGGACGCCTTGACCTGCTCGATCACGTCGCCCGGCGGCACCTTGTCGGCGAGAATCCGGCGCCAGGCCTGGTAGCCGCCCGACTTGAGGTAGCTGTCGTAGCTCCAGGGTTCGTCGAAATGCAGCGTCGTCAGGCAGACGTGGTGCGCGTCGGGCGGGGATCCGAAGGCCATGTCAGCGGAGTCCATCCAGCAGGGCATCCACCGACTCGAGGGTGAGGCGCTCGTGATAATGCCCGTCGACGACCATCATCGGCGCAGCGCTGCACGCGGCCAGGCATTCTTCTTCGACCTTGAGGAAGATGCGTCCGTCGCTGGTGCTTTCACCCTGGCGGATGCCGAGCTTGCGCTCGCAATGGCGCACGATGTCTTCCGCGCCATTCAGCCAGCACGAGATATTGGTACAGATCGCCACCTTGTGTCGGCCAACGGGTGCGAGATCGAACATCGAGTAGAACGTCGCGACCTCATAGGCCCAGATCGGCGGCACGCCGAGATACTTTGCGACCGCCGCCATGGATGCGTCGGTGAGGTGACCGCCATTCTGCTCCTGCGCTGCCATGAGCCCCTGCAGCAGGGCGCTGCGACGCCGGTCGGCCGGAAACTTTTCCAGCCAGTGATCGATGTGCGCGCGCGTTTCCCCGCTCAACGCCACCAGCGGATCGATGTCGCGTACGGCTTCGAAGTTGCCGGTGGCCTTCATGCCAGCGGCTCCACAGTTCCACGACGGCAGGCGTCGGGAAAGTCCCGTTCGTGGTGAGCCTGTCGAACCATGAACGCGACTCGCCGGGGGCCAAGGATGCTGTCGCATGAGTGCGAAATGCCGGGCCGCAATTGCGTCCTGAACAATGATGCTCCCCGCGGATTCCGTCCATGGTTCGACAGGCTCACCACGAACGGAATCTGATCGCGCAGCGCACAGGTGCGCGCTGAAGAAAAAGCGCTCGTGTTCATCGGTCGATCTCGCCGGAGACGAAGCCGAAGCGGGTGCCGATCATCGCTGCGGTTCGCGAGCGGGTTCATCGGTCGATCTCGCCGGAGACGAAGCCGAAGCGGGTGCCGATCATCGCTGCCGTTCGCGAGCGGGTTCATCGGTCGATCTCGCCGAACACGACGTCGTAAGTTCCAATCATCGCCACCACGTCGGCGAGCATGTGACCGCGCACGATTTCGTCGATCGAGGAGAGGTGCGCGAAACCCGGCGCACGCAGCTTCACGCGGAACGGCTTGTTGGCGCCATCGGAGATGATGTACGCACCGAACTCGCCCTTGGGCGCCTCAACCGCGGCATAGGTTTCGCCCGGTGGCACGCAGTAGCCTTCGGTGAACAGCTTGAAGTGGTGGATGAGGGCTTCCATGTCGTCCTTCATCCCGGTTCGAGGCGGCGGCGACACCTTGAAGTTGTCGATCATCACGGGTCCAGGATTGATGCGCAGCCAGTCCACGCACTGCTGGACGATGCGATTGGACTGCCGCATCTCCTCGACGCGCACCAGGTACCGGTCGTAGCAATCGCCCGTGACGCCGACCGGTATGTCGAAGTCGACCCTGTCGTACATCGCGTACGGCTGCTGCTTGCGCAGATCCCACGGCGTTCCCGAACCTCGCAGCATCGGCCCCGTCATGCCCCACGCGAGCGCCTGTTCCGGGGACACCACGCCGATGCCGACCGTGCGCTGCTTCCAGATGCGATTGTCGGTCAGCAGCGTTTCGTACTCGTCCACGCGCTCCGGAAAGTCGGCGCAGAACGCGGCCAGGAAATCCAGCATCGAGCCTTCGCGCCACTCGTTGATGCGCCGGAGCTCGTCCCCCTTGCGCCACGGTGATTCCCGGTACTTCGGCATGCGCTCGGGAAGATCGCGGAACACACCGCCCGGACGGTAGTACGTCGCGTGCATCCGCGCGCCGCTCACCGCCTCGTAGCAATCCATCAGTTCCTCGCGCTCGCGGAACGCGTACAGGAATACCGTCATGGCGCCGAGATCGAGCGCGTTGGAACCGATCCACATCAGATGATTGAGGATGCGCGTGATCTCGTCGAACAGCGTGCGGATCCACTGTGCGCGAACCGTCGGCTCGATCTGCATCAACTGCTCGATGGCCCGCACGTAGGCGTGCTCGTTGCACATCATCGACACGTAATCCAGCCTGTCCATGTAGCCGATGGACTGGTTGTACGGCTTCGACTCCGCGAGTTTCTCGGTCGCCCGGTGCAGGAGCCCGATATGCGGGTCGGCCCGCACGATGGTCTCGCCGTCCATCTCCAGCACCAGCCGCAGCACGCCGTGGGCGGCCGGATGCTGCGGCCCGAAGTTCATCGTGTAGTTGCGGATCTCCGCCACTGCGCTCACGCGACGTCTCCGGCTTCTTCCGCGCGCGCCTGCTCGTAACGCGAATCGTCGCGGATCACGCGTGGCACCAGCACGCGCGGCACGATCGAGACTGGCTCGTACACCACGCGCTGCCTCTCGGGATCGTAGCGAACCTCAACGTTGCCAATCAGCGGAAAATCCTTGCGGAACGGATGACCAATGAAGCCGTAGTCGGTCAGGATCCGACGGAGATCAGGATGCCCCTCGAAGACGATGCCGAAGAGATCGAAGGCCTCGCGCTCGAACCAGTTCGAAACCCGCCAGACATCAGTCAACGAGGAAATAGTGGGGGCCGCAGGGTCAGGACACCGAGCCCTCACCCGCAAGCGCCAGTTGTGCGTCACCGACAACAGGTGCACCACGACCGCAAATCTTCCGGCCTCGGAAACACCCCGCGGCCGCTCGGCCCAGGTGAAGCGCCCGGGCCCGGCGCAACCTTCGACGCCGCGCGAGAACCCCTCGTTCGAAACCTCCTGCGTGTCCCACTCGTCGCTACCGTAGCCGAGATAATCGACACCGCAGAGGTCGATCAATTGCTCGAAGGCGAAGTCAGTCTCGTCGCGGAGCGCAAGTGCAACGGCGAGCCAGCGATCGGGATGTACCTCGATGGTCGCCTCGCCCAGCGAGGAGTCGAACGCGTTCACCTCATCAGCGAAACGCGCTCGCAAGCGCTGCAGCAGGATTTCGGGATCGCTCATGACTTCGCGCGGCTCCGGCCCATCGAGCTGGTGCGCCGGATCTTCTTCTGCAGCTGCAGGATGCCGTAGATCAGCGCCTCTGCCGTCGGCGGGCAACCCGGAACGTAGATATCCACCGGCACGATGCGGTCGCAACCGCGGACGACGGCGTAGGAATAGTGATAGTAGCCGCCGCCGTTGGCGCAGCTGCCCATCGAGATCACCCACTTCGGATCGGGCATCTGGTCGTAGACGCGGCGCAGCGCGGGAGCCATCTTGTTGACCAGCGTGCCCGCGACGATCATGACGTCGGACTGCCGGGGGCTCGGGCGGAACACCACGCCGTAGCGATCCAGATCGAGGCGCGCAGCGCCTGCGTGCATCATCTCGACGGCGCAACAGGCGAGGCCGAAGGTCATCGGCCACATGGAACCGGTACGCGCCCAGTTGACCAGGTCATCCAGCCGCGCAACCCCGAAGCCCTTCTCGATCAGCGGGTTGTCACCCGCAGGCCGCAGGATGTCGTCGACCACGCCGACCGGCACCGGGTTGTGCATGACGTTCGAGAAACGCTCCGTCAATCCCATTCGAGTGCGCCCTTTTTCCACGCGTACACGAACCCGACCAGCAGCAACACCAGGAACATCGCCACCTCGATGAGGGCGAGCGCACCGATCTCGGTGAAGACCACGGCCCAGGGAATCAGGAAGGCGATTTCCAGATCGAACACGATGAACAGGATCGCGAAAAGGTAGTACCGCACGTCGAACTTCATGCGCGCGTCCTCGAATGCCTCGAACCCGCATTCGTAGGGCAGCAGCTTGTCGGTGCCCGCCGATTTCGGCCCCAGCACCGAGCCCAGCGTGAGCAGCGCCACGGCGATGACTGTCGCCACCGCGAGGAACAACAACACCGGCAGATACTGCGACAAATCCATCGGTCAGGTTCCGGGCTTGCTGGAATTTCGTCCGGCGCCAGGATTCTGGAACGAATCCGGTGCGACGCCGCGACCGCGCATGCATCGAACTCCCGGCACGACCTGCAAGTGCCGGGCCCCGGGTTCCCGCTGCGATGCGATGCGCCTTGACTTTCGCAACGGGCAGACTCCGCTCAGCTGAAACAGGAGCGGCGCGTGATCGATACGCGCCGTCCGGATTTGGTGCCCAAGAGAGGACTCGAACCTCCACGACTTTCGCCGCTACCACCTCAAGGTAGTGCGTCTACCAATTCCGCCACCTGGGCTTGAAGATCGTTTGCATCCAATCGCATGAAGCGTTGACTTTGTTCGCCAGCCTGCGCCGGCAGATCGAAACCGGAGTCTAACGTGCCGGTTCGTCGTCCGTCTGCGTTCCCTGCGCGGGCGCCGTGTCATTCGAAGTGGCGGCGGGCGTCGCAGGCGCCGTGGCCACGGGCGCGGCCGGGACAGTTTCCGGGGCGACCGTGGCAGGCGCTGCCGGCACATCGGATCCCGGCGCCGCGGCAGGCGCCGCCTTTTCCCCGGATGCACTCGGCACGTCGCTGGTGGTTGCGCCCATGACGCCGAGATCGACCTGCTCCGAGACCGCGGCGCCGCGCGAGACGTACATGCCCATGCCGAGACTCAGTACAAAAAAACTGATCGCGAGCACCGCAGTCGTGCGCGTCAGGAAGGAACCCGCGCCACGCGCGCCAAACACCGTGCCCGAGGCGCCGGCGCCGAAGCTCGCACCTGCAGTGGCGCCCGCGCCACGCTGCAGCAGGATGAAGGCGACCATCGCTATCGCGATGAGGACGTAGATGATATTGAGAGTATTGAGCAGCATGTCTTGTCCAGTTGGGTCGTGACGGCGGAACCAGGCGGCGGGCATCGCCAGGCGTCGCCCGATTGCCTCCGGAACCCGCAAGGCTCCAGTGGGTCAGCCGTTCGCCTGTTCACAGATCGACAGGAAATCGGCAGCGATCAAGGATGCGCCACCGATCAGTCCGCCATCGATATCCGCCTGCGCGAACAGTTCGCCCGCGTTGGAGGGTTTCACGCTTCCGCCATAGAGGATGCGGAGCGAGCCCGCAAGTTTAGCATCGTGTCGACCGAGCTCGCCACGGAGAAACGCGTGGGCCCCTTGCGCCTGGTCCGGCGCGGCCGTGCGCCCGGTGCCGATGGCCCACACCGGCTCGTAGGCAAGGACCGCCCGCCCGAAGGCCGGGGCGCCAGCCGCCTCGATCACGGCGCCGAACTGCCTTGCAAGCACCGCTTCGGTTGCCCCGGATTCGCGCTCCTGCAGCGTTTCGCCCACGCACAGGATGGGCGCCAGCCCCGCCGACTGTGCGGCCACGAACTTGGCCGCAACGACCTCATCGCTCTCATCGTGGTGGGCCCGGCGCTCGGAATGACCGACCAGGACGTGACCGCAACCGAGATCCGCCAGCATGGCGGCGGAGATCTCGCCGGTGAACGCGCCCTCGGCGTGGCGGCTGACGTCCTGGCCCCCGAACCCGAGCTCGCCGGCACCGAGTTCGCGGACCAGCGTCGCGATGTGCACGAAAGGCGGGATCAGGATCACTTCGCAGTTCGCGAACGGGTGGGCGGCGACCGCCCGGGCCAGCGCCAGGGCGCTCGCCCGGTCGCCGTGCATCTTCCAGTTTCCTGCCACGATCATGCGACGCATGACGACTCCTGGATTGTCCCGTAGGCAAGCATAGGATGCATTCGACCTGCCGGTTCCAATGGGCGTCGCGGCGAGCCGCTGGCGTGGGCGGGCCGTTCCCGGCACACTCGATCCGTGCAAACCGGGGCCGACAGCGATCAGCGGGCGGTATTGATCACCGGCGCCTCGGCGGGAATCGGGGCCGCGTTCGCGCGT
>JBGTIG010000382.1:0-1626 GCA_041745755.1 Lysobacterales bacterium | reverse complement strand
AAACGGACGCCTTCGGCGCGCCCGATCCCCGCGCGAACCGGTCCGCGCCGTCGTGACACCAGCGCGCTCTGCCGGAGCAGGCCCGAGCCGATAACGCACCTTGGCGCGCTGCCGGAGCATCCCCGCGCCGACGAACCGCCGCGATGCGAGCTCGCGAAGCACGTTCGCCCGCACGCAACCGAGCAAGTTGCGCTGGAGCCCTGTCGCGCCTTGGGCTATGATCCGCGCCCCTGCTGCAGGTCACGCGACACGCCGCAGCGGGATGGAAAATCGTGGGGCGGTAGCTCAGCTGGGAGAGCGCTGCGTTCGCAATGCAGAGGTCGAGGGTTCGATCCCCTTCCGCTCCACCACTTACCATCCAACGTAGTCCAGCGAAGGCCGGCAACCCAACGAATGTGAAGGGTTCTGGCCTTTTTTCATGCTCCAGTCGCCCGTGTAGATCCCTCGCAAGCCGCCCCGCGCTGGGGGTAATTCTGGGGGTAACCGACTTGCCGGTTGGCGAATGACGACTCGAATTCGGCGACACGCTGCGCAAGCCGGCCGACGCCGCCCTGAACGGTGCGCGCCGGTTCAACCTGCAGCACATGTCCAAGGCTTCGTGACCCAGCCGCAGGGAATCCCCTCATCGGAACGGGTGGAACTTTTCAGGCGAATGGGGCACTTCTCCGCAGCGCGGGATCGACATGCCCGGCACGCGGGTCAGGCCGCCGCAAACATGGCCTGCAGCGTCTGCAGCGATTGCGCGAGCGTGTTGGGACGCAATGTGCCAAGTCGCTTGACCAATCGCGCCCGATCAAGAGTGCGAATCTGGTCGAGCAGGATCAAGCCCTGCTTGCCCTTGAACGTCAGCCCGATTCTGAAGCTTGCGGGTCGCGAGCCCGTCGTCATCGGCGCAACGACAACCGTGCGCAAATGCGCGTTCATTTCGTTTGGAGAAATCACCACGCAGGGACGCGTCTTCCGGACTTCGCTGCCGATGGTGGGGTCGAGCTGGGCGAGCCAGATTTCGCCGGTCTTCATCACCAGACGAGCTCGTCGTCGCCCTCGTTCGCGAATTGAGGCCACACCAGGCCTTCGTCACCTTGCTCAGCCAGGCGCCGCGCGTCGTCTGCCCAGCCCTCGCGCGGATTGCGGCGGATCGCGCGTATTTCGATGACGCCCTCGCGTACCTGCAGATCGGCTGAACCCTCGAGACCCACCTGGGCCAGGATGGGCTTCGGAATCAGTACGCCCTGCGAATTTCCCATCTTGCGAATCGCGACTTCCACGGCTGGACTCCCGTTTTTCAATGTAAGCACAATGGTAGCACTGGGCTCCGGTCCCTCGAGGGGTGGCTCCCATCGGTTGAGTCCGTCGCACATCCGCCTGAATTCCCGCTTCAGGTCACGGTCCTCCTTCTTGCCGGGCACGTTGAGATGCAAGTCGCGCAACCGCGTTCCTCGTCAGGAGCCTCCGGCACGAGCGGAACCCGGTGGCTGTGGAGCGGGATGATGCGGTCACGGTAAAAGGTACCTATACTTGTACCCATGCGCGACGCTCCCACCGCCCGGCAGCAGCAGATCCTGGCGTACCTGCGTGCCCGGATCGCGCGCGGCGAGGGTGCGCCGACGCTGGCGGAGATCGCGC
>JBGTIG010000381.1:0-3732 GCA_041745755.1 Lysobacterales bacterium | reverse complement strand
TGGCCGCCGTCGTCGCGGAACGCCGCGAGGCGCGCGCGAACAGCGAACGTGCGCCCGTCCCCGTGCGCACCGTCCCGCGACGCGTCGCCATCGTTACGATTGGCGATCCGGCTGTGACCGGCCCCGCGCGGCAGATGCTCGAGGAAGCGCTCAGCGATGCCGGCTTCGAACTGTTCGACACCGATATGGCGGGTGTCGGCGATCTGTCGGGCGGCGAGATCCCGCGTGCGGTCGCGCCTCTCGGTTCGCGCAACGGCGTCGGCGCGGTCGCCGTCATCCGCGCCGAACCCTCGGGCACGCGGCAACTCAACTACTCGGTCGCAGTTCCGAGATGTACACGGCGCAGTTGTCGGTGAAGCTCCACGACACGGCATCGCGTTCCCCGCTCGGAGCGGGGTTCCGCGCGCCGGTCAACTACACCGGCCCGACAGCGGACCACAACACGCGCGAAGCGCTGCAGCCCAACGTCGGCCAAGTGCTCAGCAGCCTCTCCCGCTACCGGTGATCACCGCGTTGTCGCCACTCTCGGGCGCGCGCCTGCGTCGCCTGATTCGTGCCGTTTGTCCCGAACCTCGACACGTATCCGACACGATTAGAGCATTTCGTCCAGTCGGGCTTGTGTCGGGGGAACGTTTGCTGTAAATCGGACCGGTGCGCTTCCGTACGCGCCGCAACCTGAATCGACGCCCGCTGGTTCACGACGGCGTCGCGACCATCCTCTATCCGGAGATTTCGACCATGCGTTCGTCCCTGCGTGTATCCATGTTGGCTTCAGTAATCGGTGTGGTTCTGGTGGGAGCGGCATGGAGCCCCGACGTTGCGCGCGCTGGCGAAGCCCAGACGGTGGAACAGCGTGAGTCGTACATCGTCAAGTTCGCCGAGCCCGGCCTCCTGTATTACCGCGGAGGCATTGGCGAACTGCGCGGAACGGCGCCTGCCGGCGAAGGCTTTGGCGTCGACTCCGACAGCGTGGCCTCGATCGCCTACAAGGAATATCTGCTGGATACGCAGGATACGTACAAGGCCGCCATGTCCGCGAAGATCGGTCGTCCCGTCGCCGCGACGCATGAATACGTCGCGGCCTACAACGGCGTCGCGATGATGCTGACCGCGGGCGAGGCCGCCAAGCTCCGCACCGTCCCAGGCGTGGTTGAAGTCAAGCTCGCGGGCGAAGAGCACTTGCATACCTATCGCGGTCCGAGCTTCATCGGCGCCGATACGGTGTGGAACGGCACCAATGTGCCGCCCGGCCTCGGCGGCGGGTCGCGCGGGCAGGGCGTGGTGATCGCGGTGCTCGATTCCGGCATGAACTCGGATCATCCCTCCTTTGCCAACGATGCGAGTTGCGGTTTCAATGCGGGCAACCCGAAGACGCTGAGCTCGAGGGACTGCTCTACTTCTGCCGCGGGCGTTTGCAGCGGCCCCACTCCCGAAGACACCAACGGCCATGGCAGCCACACGGCAAGCACGTCCGGTGGCAACACGCTGACCAGCGCGTCCGTGCCGCCGCCGCCCCTGCCCAGCGGGTTCACCAGCATCTCCGGTGTCGCACCCTGCGCGCAGGTGCGTGCCTACAAGGTTTGCCCGGGTGCAACTTGCCCCGGCGCGGACATCCAGGCCGGTATGCAGAACGCGATCCTGGATGGCGTCGACGTGATCAACTTTTCGATCTCGGGTGGAACATCCCCGTGGTCGGACAACGACCGCGTCAAGCTCGACGCCGTGAATGCGGGAATTTTCGTCGCGGCATCGGCCGGCAACACCCGCGCTGCGACGCCGGACCCGGTCGGGGCGGTCAATCACCTGGGTCCGTGGGTGACCACGGTCGCCGCGTCGTCGCACGACGACAACACGGTGATCCCCGGGCTGCTCACGGCCACGGGCACCATGACACCGCCGCCCGCGAATACCCAGAACGTGCGCCTCGGTGCGACCTCGACTTCGTCCGGCACCGCCGCAAGCAACCTGGTGCTTCGTCACAGCTTGGCGAACCCGATCGGCTGCACTCCCGTGCCGCCCGCACCGCCAGGGCCCGCATTTCCTCCGGGCTTCTTCAACGGCGCGATCGCGCTCATCTCGCGCGGCAGCTGCACCTTCGAGGAGAAGGTCCTGAATGCGCAGGCCGCCGGCGCGAACATGGCGATTCTCTACAACAACGTTGCCGGGGCATTCAACCCGGGCCTCGGCACCGCGACCCTGTCGACCTACACGCTACTGCAGGCCGAGGGGCAGGCCTTCGTTGACTATTTCGTCGCCAACGCGGCGAACCCCACCACGGTCAATTTCGCTCCGGCTTCGAAGCAGGGCGACGTCCTCGCCGATTTCAGCCTGCGCGGACCGTCCACGCTAGTGTCGGTCACCAAGCCTGACATCACCGCCCCCGGTACGAGCATCCTCGCTGCCGTCGCCGATCCGGCCAACTACGGATTCATCGGCGGCACGTCGATGTCGTCCCCGCACATCGCCGGTGCCGCAGCATTGATTCGCTCGGTGCAGACGGCGTGGAGTCCGACGGAAGTGCGTTCGGCCATGATGCTGACGGCGTTTCGCGCCGGCACCCGCGAGAACGGCACCACCCCATGGGATGCCGATGACGTCGGTTCGGGTCGCATCGATCTGACCAAGGCCGTGAGGGCGGGATTGCTGATGAACGAGACGTTCTCCAACTACCTGGCAGCCAACCCTGCCGCGAACCCGCCCGGCAATCCGGCCACGCTCAACTTGCCGAGCATGCGCAACGTCGCCTGCGGGGCGACGTGCGCCTGGACGCGCACGATGAAGAATGCGCTGACTGTGCCCACGACCTGGAACGTGACGGTCGAAACGCCCGCGGGCATGACCCTCGCCGTGGTGCCCAATACGTTCAGCTTCACCGGTCAGGGCCCGACGACGATCGGTCACCTGTTCCGCAGCAGCTTCGAGGACGCACCGCCAGTCGAGACCCAGGCGCTTGTCATCACCGCGACTCCGACGGCACCGCTCACCAGCATGACCTTCGCGCGCGTGATCTTCACGGAAGCGGACGGACGCGCGCCGCAGTCGAGCATGTACGTCGCGATCCGGACTCCCTGATCCGAAGCTGCGAAGCACCCGAAAACCCCGGCACCCGCCGGGGTTTTTTTTACGCGCCGCTCGGCCCCGCCCGGCACGTCGAAAAGTCTCCGTAAGCCGGCGCGGTCACAGATGCAAGCTCCGGCTTCGGCTTGCGCGCAAGGCCATGCGATGAGGGTACGCATCCCCGCGCTCGCGCCGCGATGCCGGGGTCGGCAGGCTCACAGGATGGATTCCACCAAGCCTCAGCGTCAGGCCCGCGTCCTGCGCATCTTCGGCGAGATCCACCGCACAACCGGAGCGTTCCTCTTCACGTGTTCTTCGTGATCTCGATTAACGGCCTGCTGCTCGGCTGGAAGAAGCACACGGGCGGCGTGATCCTGCCGAAGTCCTACCAGGGCGTGTCGACGGACCCGCGCGACTGGCTGCCGATCCACGTGCTGCATGACGAGGCTGTCGCAACCGCGCACACGCGCATCTCGCCCGACCTGTCGCTGGAACTCGAACGCATCGACCTCCGCCCCGACAGCGGTTTCAGGCCGTATGACTGCTGCCGCCGAAGCGTCCGGGACAATGGCGCAGAACGCAGTCGCGAATCGGCCTAGGCGATCGCACGCAGGTTGGCATACGCAAGCACCAGTCGCTTGCTGCCGCCGGACTCGAAGTTGACCTGCACGATGG
>JBGTIG010000380.1:0-3595 GCA_041745755.1 Lysobacterales bacterium | reverse complement strand
GGTCAGCCCGGCGGGCGTCAGGCATCGGCGCGCGGAGGGAGCAATCCGTCCACGAACGCGGCGGCGTCGAAGATGCGCAGATCCTCGAGCTTCTCGCCGATGCCGACGTAGCGGATCGGCACGCCGAACTCGCGCGCCAGTGCGAACACCACCCCGCCCTTGGCGGTACCGTCGAGCTTGGTGACCACCAGGCCGGTGACGCGTGCGGTCTCGCGGAACAGCCGCAACTGGCTGAGCGCGTTCTGCCCCGTGGTGCCATCGATGACCAGCAGCACCTCGTGCGGAGCCGATGCGTCGAGCTTGCCGAGCACCCGGTGGATCTTCGCGAGTTCGTCCATGAGACCCGACTGGTTGTGCAGGCGACCGGCCGTGTCGATGATCAGCACATCGGCGTTGCGCGCGCGTGCGGCCTGCAATGCGTCGAACGCGACGGACGCGGCGTCCGCACCCTGGCCCTGCGATACCACCGCGACCCCGTTGCGCTCGCCCCACGCACGCAGCTGCTCGACCGCCGCGGCGCGAAACGTATCGCCAGCCGCAAGCAGCACGCGTGCGCCGTCGACCTGCAGATGGCGCGCCAGCTTGCCGATCGTGGTGGTCTTGCCGACCCCGTTGACGCCGACCACCAGCAGCACGAACGGCCGCTGGCTGTCGTCTATCAGGAGCGGCTGTTCCACGCGGCGGAGAATGTCCAGGAGGTCGCCGCGCAACGCGGCATACAGCGCATCCGCGTCGGCGAATTCGCGCCTGGCCATGCGCGAGCGCAGGTTATCCAGCAATTGCGTGGTGGCGGCGACTCCCACGTCGGCGCCGAGCAGCACGGTTTCGAGCTCGTCCAGCAGGTCCTCGTCGAGTTCGGGATTACCGGACAGGAGACCGGCGAGCGCACGACCGAGGACGTTGCCGCCCAGCTTTTCACGCCACGCCGCCGTACCCGCGGCACGCGCGAGCGCCGCGGCATCGCTGCGCGCACGTTCGCGCGCCGCTTCGGATTCGAGGACACCGCGCTCGGCTTCCGCATTCGCAACGGTCGCGGAGCCTTCCCACGCATCCACCACATCATCGAGGTTCCAGGCGGGTTGTGCGCGTGCCGATCCGGTGCTGGAGGTTCCGCTCGCGAGCGGCGTGGCGGCATCCTGGTATGCGCTGGCCGCGGTGTCGGGCGCGGCAGCGGGGCGCCGCCGGAAAAATCTCAGCATGGATGCGGGCAATCGACGAAAATCGCCGGCATGCTAACACCGCGACGTGGTCCCCAGTTTCGCCCGGCCGCGCGTGCGGACACGGGCAAAGTGCGGATTATCGGCGGCAATCTGCGCAATTCGAAACTGCCCGTGCTCGACCGCCCGGGGCTCCGGCCCACTCCGGATCGGGTGCGCGAAACGCTCTTCAACTGGCTGGCGCCGTCCCTTGACGGCGCGCGGTGTCTGGACCTCCATGCCGGCACCGGTGCGTTGGGCATCGAAGCGCTATCGCGTGGCGCGGCCTGCGTCGAGCTGGTCGAGGCCGATCGTGATGTCGCGGCAAACCTCTGCGTGCAGCTCGTGCGGTTGCGGATCGCCGAGCGGGGCCGGGTGCGAGCGATGCCGGTGGAAACCTTCCTGCGCGAGGCGCCGCCGCACTCCTGGGACGTGGTGTTCGTCGATCCTCCATACGCCGCGGACGCGTGGTCGCCGACTCTCGAGGCGCTGACCAATGCGCCATGGCTTTCCACTCGCGCGTTGATCTACCTCGAGTGGCCGGAGCCCGCCCGACCGGCGTTGCCGCCGTCGCTCGAGTGGTGGCGCCAGAGTCGCGCGGGCACGCTGGGCTTCGGGCTGGCGCGCGCATCGGCCTGATCGCAACGCCGCAAAGCGCTTCCGCTAGACTCGGGGGATGCCGACCCGGGTTCCCGCAGATTCCTCCGCCGCGGCGCGACGCGCACGCACCGCGGTGTATCCGGGAACCTTCGATCCGATCACCAACGGCCATATCGATCTGATCGTGCGTGCCGCGCCGTTGTTCGATCGCGTGATCGTGGGCATCGCGGAAAGCCCGGGCAAGAGTCCGGCACTGCCACTCGCCGAACGCATCGATCTTGCGCGCGAAGCGCTCGGCGGCGTGACCAATGTCGAGGTGTCCGGCTTCCACTGTCTGCTCGCACACTTCGTCCGGCAATGCGACGCCGGCGTCATCCTCCGCGGCCTCCGGGCGGTGTCGGATTTTGAATACGAATTCCAGCTCGCGAGCATGAACCGGCATCTCATTCCCGAAGTCGAGACACTTTTCCTCACGCCTGCCGAGAACTACAGTTTCATCTCGTCCACGCTGGTGCGCGAGATCGCCCGGCTGGGCGGCGACGTGTCGGGCTTCGTGCATCCTTCCGTACAGCGCGCGCTGGTCGCCCGTTGGCAATCCGTACCCTGTTCACCCGAGAGGACTTGAACCATGGACAAGCACTTGCGCATTCTCGCCGTGGCCCTCCTTGCGTTCTGCGCACTCGCTGCCTGCCAGAAGGAGCAGGCCGCTCCCGCCGCGGCCGCACCGGCACCGATCCTGAGCGCGCCGACCGGTAACGATACCGAAGCGTGGAAGGCCTACGTGCAGCAACAAGTGAACAAGGAGCTCAAGGGCGAGTTCATGCGTGGCCGCCCCTTCATCTATTTCGTGCCGATGGGCGACGACGAGGAAGCCAAGCGCCAGTACGAGGCGCAGCTCGATTCCGTGGCGGGCGCGGTGGCTCGGGGCATCCAGGCGGGCTCGATGATCGTGTTCGTGTCACCGGATACGGCGAAGCTCGCGACCCTCGTGGAGGACGCTTTCAAGCTTGCGGCGCCGAATTCCCTCAAGGGCGTGCGCGTGCTGTTCATCGGCGATGCGAGTCAGCGCGAACGGGTGACCACCGCTGTCGCCCCGTCGAAGGCGACGTTCAAGTACCTCGTACCCGGCTGAGGCGGGTTCCAGCTCGCGGATTTGGTTTCCCGAGTGCTGTTCGCGGTCGGCGTGCCGGTCGCGCGCTGGACTGCGCCTGCCCGGATCGCAAATCCAGCGGCTGTCGATCCAGGCTCGTGAATGCCCTGCGCTCGCGATCCTCGTGCTGCTGCGGCGCTCGCTACACTCGCGGTCGAGGCGTCACGGAAGTAGAGGCGATAGCGTTTCATGGCACTGCGCATCAGCGATCTCTGCGTCAACTGCGACGTCTGTGAACCGGTCTGCCCCAACCAGGCGATTGCGCAGGGCGCGGAGATCTACGTGATCGATGCCGCACGCTGCACGGAGTGCGTCGGCCATCATGACGAGCCGCAATGCGTGGTGATCTGTCCGGTCGAGTGCATCGACCTCGATCCCGAAGTCGTCGAGACACGGGAACAGCTGCTTGCAAAGCTCGAACGTCTGACGGAGACCGCGGCGTCATGAGAATCTTCCTGCGTTTCCTCTCGTTCGCACTCCTGGCGCTGCCGATGCCCGGTCTGGCGGCGCCGCCGGAGCGTTGCGGAAGCGGCTCCGGCCCGGACGACTCCAGCCGCCCTGCGGCTGCAGCTGCAGCCAAAGGGCGAGGCACCGCGCCGTCTTCGCCGCAGCCAACAGGCTGCGGCGGAATCATGGGTACCGCACTCGG
>JBGTIG010000379.1:0-2293 GCA_041745755.1 Lysobacterales bacterium | reverse complement strand
CGCCGCCGCCGCGAACGACAAACTCGACGCGTTGGCGTGGACGCAGGGTTCGGCGGAGTTCCGTGCGTTGAGCCTGCAAGCCTTCGCGGCATCGCGCCGCGCGGTCGTTGCAGGTCTCGATGATCCCGCCTGGGACGCGCTGCCGCCCGCCGAACGCGACGCTCTCGGCAATCGCGGTGAACTGCCGGGATTGCCGGTCGCGGTGATCGCCGACGTCGACGAAACCCTGCTCGACAACACGCCATTCAATGCACGACTGATCCGCCAGCCGATATCCGGGGATATCGCCGTCGCGGAATCCCGCGCGGCGTTCAAGCGTCAATGGCGGCAATGGGTGGATGAGGAACGCGCGGATGCGTTGCCGGGCGCCGCTGCGTTTGCGGCGCATCTGGCTGAACGCGGGGTCGCATTCTTCTACATAACCAACCGCGACGACGCCGAACGCGAAGCCACCTGCCGGAATCTCGTCGGGCAGGGTTTCCCCGTGCCCGATTGCGCGCGATTCGTGCTGACGCGCAATCCCGAGGACGGCCGACCCAGCGCCAAGCTCTCCCGGCGCGCGATCGTGGGTCAAGGCCATCGCGTACTGGCCGTGCTCGGCGACAACCTCGGCGACTTCGTGGACGGCGTGGAAGCCAGTCGGAGTGTTCGGGATCGGCTGGTCGACGGCCATGCGTCCTGGTGGGGCGAACGCTGGCAGATGCTGCCCAACCCGATCTACGGGTCCTGGGAGGACGCCGCGGGGCCGCAGCCCCAGGGCTCGGCTCCGGCGACTGCTTACGAGCGCGACGCAGCCATTCGGGCGTCCAAGGTCTCGGAGCTTGAACTCAAAGCCCCCTGAGCGGGGCCGATCGGGCAGCGGAGTCGGGGGGGCGCCAGCAAATCCAATGAGATCAATTGGTTATGCGGTATTGCTTAAAGTATTGCATTAACTATCGAGGGGAGGTTATTCTCGGGGTTGCCGATTCGTCGGCGATTACCGAAAGCCCTGCGACGCAATCGATCCGGGAAACCGGACTTGCTGCACTTCGAATGGCCCCTCGCGGGCCATTTTTTTTGGCCGGTGGCGACGACGGCCGCTTTCCGCACTTGCCGCACCGGCGGCCGACCCCTAGTCTCACGCGCTCTTCACTATCGACTGGATGACTGCAATGTCGCGCCCGCCGCTCCAACGTTTCCCGCTCAAGAGCGCAATCCTCGGGTTGTCTGTCGTCCTCCTCGCGCTTTCCCTCAATGCCTGCAAACGCGATCCGGTCGCGAAGACCCGGACGCCGGAAGGGTCCATCCAGGCCGGTGCGGACGCGCTGCAGCAAGGCGATCTCCGCGCGTTCGTGGAGTCGCAGGTGCCGCCGGAGGAACTCGCGAAGCTGCGGGCGGACTGGCAGGCCCGGGCGAAGAAGCCGGTCGATCCCGCAGAAGCCAAGCGCTTTGCGGAAAGCATGGAGAAATTCGCGGCGAGCGACGCCAGCGAGAAGCTCCTCGCGGAACTCGAGCCCAAGCTCGCGGAATTCGAGCGCGAAGGCGCGGCCCAGATGCCGATGCTCATCGGCATGATGACGGGCATGGCCCAGGCCAGCATCACGCAGAACAAGGATCTCGACGAAGCCGGCAAGGCCCGGGCCATGCAGATGGTCAACGTGTTGACGCGCTGGCTCAGCGCCGCCGACTTCACCGATCGCGCCAAGGTGCGCGCAAGTATCGACGCGCTCACCGAAGCGGCGCGTTCCTCCAAGGTGCGCACGCTTCCCGAGCTCAACGCGCTCGATTTCGATGCGGCTCTGGACGAATACTCGCGCGGCTTCCGCGCGCTGAAGTCGGTGCTGGCGACATACGGACTACCGCTCGATCCCGTCTTCGCCAGCGTGAAGGCGAAGACCGTCTCGCAGGACGACTCGACCGCGAAGCTGCAGCTCAGTTACCGGATGCTGGACACCGACTTCACCCACGATCTCGAGATGGTCAAGCGGGGTGACCGCTGGTATGGGCGCAAGACCGCACAGCAGGTTGGCGAGATGCTGAAGGACGAAGATGCCGACGACGCCCCCGCTACCGATGCCGCCGGCGCGCCTCCCGAGATCGCGCCGTAGCCGCGACGCGATGCGCGACCGGACGCGGAACCATCGAGTCGGCCTCGATCCGTGATTGGCCTGCCGGGTGCTGCCAGGAGACCCGCCGTTGTCCATGAAGCACGTCGAGCCTGAGCTTGGCGACATCGACGCGGCGATCGAGCCGGCGCCGGGCCACGTCGTGGTGCCACGGACCATCGCATCAGCGCGCCTGCCGCGCGCGCCCG
>JBGTIG010000378.1:0-3357 GCA_041745755.1 Lysobacterales bacterium | reverse complement strand
GTTCGTGGCGGCGCACGCCGATGCCATTGGTGCGACCGCGGCGCAGGCGGCGATGCTCGAACAGGGCGACTCGAAACTGCGCTTTCTCGACTACGACTGGTCGCTCAACGACGTGAACAACAGCCCAAAGGAACAAGATCGATGAATCGATTCGCTCCCCGGTCGTCAGGCACTGAGGTCAACAACGTTGCCGCAGCCCCGGCTGCGACACTTCCGCTGTCGTTGGGTGGACTCGCGTGTGGATTTTTGTTGTGGTCGACCGCGATCGCCCCCTTGTCGGCGCAGGACCCGGCGCCGCGCGAGCCGTCTGTTGAGCCCACGGCGACGGAGGATGCCAACGACGGGGCGCCGACTCTCGATGAGGTCGTGGTCACCGCGCAGCGCCGCAGCCAGAACGCGCGCGAGGTGCCCGTGGCCGTGTCGGTGCTCGCACCGGAGCCCTTGCAGGCGATCGGCGCATCGGCGCGCGACATCACCGCGCTCGGTGCCCAGGTTCCGAGCCTGCACGCCGAAACCTCGTTCGGCCGCACGTTTCCGCGCTTCTACATCCGCGGCCTCGGCAACACCGACTTCGATCTCAACGCATCGCAACCGGTCTCGCTGGTGTACGACGGCGTGGTGCTGGAGAACCCGACGCTCAAGGGTTACCCCGTTTTCGACCTGGATCGCGTCGAGGTGCTGCGCGGACCCCAGGGCACCCTGTTCGGACGCAACACGCCGGGCGGCGTCGTCACCTTCGAATCGGCGCGACCGACATTCTCTCCCGATGGCTACGCGCGGTTCGGCTACGGCCGGTTCGACACCTTCAACGTGGAAGCCGCGGGCGGTGACGCGATCGGCGAGCATTCGGCGGCGCGCCTATCGGCGCTGTACCAGCGGCGCAGCGACATCTCCAGCAACAATCGGATCGAGAACGATCGGCGCGAGGGATTCGAAGAGCTCGCGGTTCGCGGGCAGTGGCTGTGGCAACCGCACGATGGCTTCGAGGCGCTGCTGCAGGCGCGCGCGCGTTCACTCGATGGCGGCTCGCAGGTGTATCGCGCCAATTCGCTGGCGCCCGGGCGTGGCGGCGCCGTCGACGGCTTTGATCGGTTCTCGCTCGACCATGACGCGCGCCCCGAACTCGAAGTCGACACGTTCGGCGTCAACGCGCGGCTGCGCTGGGACTTCGGCGACCTGCGCGTGGTTTCGATCAGCGCCTACGAATCCGTCGACAGCTTCGCGCGCGGCGATGTCGACGGCGGCTTCGGCGCGGACTTCGCCCCGCCGGCGGGACCCGGTTCGATCCCGTTTCCGGCGGAAACCGGCGACGGCATCCCGGATCACCGCCAGATCACGCAGGAAATACGGGTGGAATCCACGGACTCAGGCCCCTTCGACTGGCAGCTGGGTGCGTTCGTGTTCGATGAATCGCTCGACATCGAGAACTTCAGCTACGACACCCTGGGCGGCAGCGTGCAGAATGGATTCGCGCGTCAGCACCAGGACAATCGCGCGTACGCGGTGTTCGCGTCCGGCGGCTACGCGGTACATCCGCGCGTTCGCCTCGGCGGGGGGCTGCGCTTCACCCGCGACGAGAAGGACTTCAGCGCCGAGCGCCTGGTATCGCCGATCGGCGCGGGACCTCTCGGGCCGATTGTGAGCGATCCTGCCGACAACCATCTCGGCGGCGACATCAACCTGACGTGGTCGGCGAGCGACGCAGTCAACGTGTACGGACGCGTGGCATCGGCGTTTCGCGCTCCGGCCATCCAGGGTCGACTGCTGTTCGGTGACGTGGTCTCGGTGGCTGATTCCGAGGAGATCCTTTCATGGGAAGTCGGCCTCAAGGCCGATCTTTTCGATCGCCGCGCGCGCCTGAATGTGGCCGCCTTCCGCTACACGCTCGACGATGCGCAGCTCACCGCCGTCGGCGGCCAGGCCAACTTCAACACGCTGATAAACGCCGAAGAAGTGGTCGGCTCCGGTGTCGAAGCCGAGCTGGAGGCGCGGCTTGGCGAGCGCTTCACCATCGCGGCCGGTGCCTCCTACAACGACACCGAGATCCGCGACCGCGCACTCGGCGTGCAGCCCTGCGCCAGCGGCTGCACCGTACTCGATCCGGTCGGCATGTTGGACGGCACCGTATCGGTCGATGGCAACAGCCTGCCGCAAGCGCCGCGCTGGATCGCGCAGGCGCGCGCGGACTACCGGCAGGACATCGGTGCGGGAGAACTGCTCGTCTCCGGCGACGTGACCTACCGCAGCGAAGTCAGTTTCTTTCTCTATCGGAGCATCGAGTTCACGGGACCGGCACTCACCGAGGTGGGTGCTCGCGTCGCCTACGCATGGAAGGACGGGCAACGGGAGATCGCGCTGTACGGCCGCAATCTGTTCGACGAGATCGAACCCGTCGGCGGTATCGATTTCAACAACCTCACCGGGTTCTACAACGAACCGCGGGTGATCGGGATCGAATTCGTCGCGCGCCTGTAGCTGTCGCTGATGACGTTTCCATTCGCGCACCTGACGGTGATCGTGCCGGTCGGACCGGGCGATGCGCCGACGGCGCGACTCAAGGCGCAACTCGCCGCACTGCCCGCGGCCGCGCAAGTCGTGATAGTGGGCGTGGCAGGGACGCCCATGGCCGCAACGCCGCCGGATATAGACACCCCCCCGCACTGGCTCGTGCTCGGCGCACCGCAGGGACGTGCCACGCAACAAAATGCCGGCGCCGCCGCGGCGGATCGGGACTGGCTATGGTTCCTGCACGCGGACGCGGAAATGGTTGCGGAAACACTGCCGGCGCTCGCGCGTTTCATCGAGCATGGAGAGGACGCGCTCGGATTCTTCGACCTGCGCTTTCGTGATGATGGACCCGGATGGATGCCGGTCAATGCCGCGGGCACGTGGTTTCGCAGTCGCGTGCTCGGGTTGCCGTTCGGCGATCAGGGATTCGTGCTCCGGCGGGCAACGTTCGAACGGATTGGCGGATTCGATACAGCGCTCGTGCATGGCGAGGACCATGATCTCGTCTGGCGCGGGCGCCGCGCCGGACTGCCCCTGCGGCCAGTCGGCGCCACGCTGCGCACCAGCGCACGCAGGTACGCCGAACGCGGCTGGTGGGCCACGACCAGCTGGCACCTCGTCGAGACCTGTCGGCAGGTATGGCGCTTCTCGCACGCCGCGCGCAGGTCCCCGGACGTGTCCACCGACCCTGGAGGCGCGATCGCGATCTTCGTCAAGACGCCGGGATACTCTGACATCAAGACCCGCCTCGCAGCCGACCGGGGCGGGCAGTTCGCGTCGGAGTGGTATCGACTCGCCGCGTCCGCGGTTGCATCGATCGCGCGGCTGGCGCGGACGCGCCACGGCTTG
>JBGTIG010000377.1:0-8156 GCA_041745755.1 Lysobacterales bacterium | reverse complement strand
TGCCAGCACCGCAGTCGTCGCGCAGGACGAACAGGAACTCGACACCATCACCGTCGTCGGTTCGCGCATCAAGCGCGTCGACGTCGAAACCTCGCAGCCGGTGTTCACCCTCGAGAAGGAAGACATCAAGGCAACCGGTCTGACCTCGATCGGCGACATCATCCAGAACCTTACGACGAACGGCTCGGCGCTCAACACCACGTTCAACAACGGCGGTAACGGCGAGACGCGCGTTTCGCTGCGCAACCTCGGCTCGAACCGCACCCTGGTGCTGGTAAACGGCCATCGCTGGGTTCCCGGCACCGGTCTCGGTGGCTCGGTCGACCTCAATACCATCCCGACCGCAGCGGTCGAGCGCATCGAAGTCCTGAAGGACGGCGCGTCCTCGATCTACGGCTCCGACGCGATCGCGGGCGTGGTCAACATCATCCTGCGCACCGACTACGACGGCGCGGAGGCCAATCTCGAGGTCGGCGAGTTCGACGAGGGCGATGGCCAGCGCCAGTCCTACGACTTCACCATCGGCACCACCACCGAGCGGGGCTCGCTGCTGTTCAGCGCCGCCTACGTGAAGGAAGACCCGGTATTCGCCGGCGATCGAGAGATCTCCGCCGAGCCGCAGTTCGGCACGGGCACCATCTTCGGTTCCGGCACCTCGCCTTTCGGCCGCTTCGCGGTCTGCAACGGCACCGTCAACGCTGCAGGAGTCTGCTCGGGTACCCTGACGCAGCCGGGCGGCGTGCCCGGCACCTTCACCTACGATCCGGGCCAGAGCGGCCTCAATTTCCGTCCGTTCATCGCATCCGGCAGCCCGAACGACATCTTCAACTTCGCGCCGCAGAACTACCTGCTGACGCCGCAGGAGCGCACCTCCATCTTCACCAGCGGCTCCTACAACTTCAGCGACAACCTGCGCTTCACCACCATGGCCGTCTACAACGAGCGCAAGTCGGCCCAGTTGCTGGCGGCGATTCCGATCACCCTCGGAACTGCAAATTCCTCTCCCACGCCACGATCGATCACCATCAGCCCGAACAGCGTCTTCAATCCATTCGGCCTGCCGATCGGGCGCGTCAACCGCCGCGCGGTGGAGACCGGGGGTCGCCTGTTCTCGCAGAACGTCAAGTCCTACGCGTTCAACGGCACCTTCGAGGGCAACTTCGACATGTTCGACCGCGGCTTCTCGTGGGACGCGGGCTACACCTACGCCAAGAACGACCAGGTGGACACCGAGCAGGGCCAGTTCGAACTCGGCCGTCTCGCAACCGCGCTTGGGCCGTCGTTCCGCGATTCCGGTGGCGTACTGCGATGCGGTACTCCGACCGCGATTATCGCGGGCTGCGTGCCGATCAACCTGCTGGGCGCCCCGGGCTCGATCACGCCTGAAGCCCTCGCCTACTCGACCTTTATCGGTACCGATCGCCTCGGTTATGAGCTTCGCAATTACTTCGCCAATATCACTGGCGACGTCTTCGAGCTGCCCGCCGGTCCGCTGGCGTTCGCGGCCGGTTACGAATATCGCAAGGAGGAAGGCTTCGACCAGCCGGACGCGATCGTCGCGCAGGGCAACACCACCGGCAACAGCCGCCTGCCCACCTCGGGTAGCTACTCGCTCGACGAGTACTACATCGAGTTCAATATCCCGGTGCTGAAGGACATTCCCTTCGTGCAGCTGCTCGAGTTCTCGGTGGCCAGCCGCTACTCCGACTACTCGAACTTCGGCGACACCACCAACAACAAGGTCGGTTTCAAGTGGAAGCCCATCGACGACCTGCTGGTCCGCGGCAACTGGGCGGAAGGCTTCCGTGCGCCGTCGATCGGCGAGGCGTTCCAGGGCCAGGCGGATTCGTTCCCGCCGCTGCTCGATCCCTGCTCCAACAACCCTGCCGGCAACCGTTTTGCCGGTTTGACGCCCGCGCAGCAGCAGCGCTGCATCGCGGCCGGCGTG
Source organism: Lysobacterales bacterium (assembly GCA_041745755.1). GTDB lineage: Bacteria > Pseudomonadota > Gammaproteobacteria > Xanthomonadales > Ahniellaceae > JBBQNY01. The sequence goes on along the minus strand of JBGTIG010000377.1, from coordinate 6,208 downwards.
CCGGCCGGTGGCTACGACCAGGTCAACACGCAGATCCGCATCACTGTCGGCGGCAACCCGAACCTGCAGCCGGAAGTTGCAACCAACCGCACGCTCGGCCTGGTCTACAGCCCGAGCTACATCGAGGGCCTGGACATCGCGCTCGACTGGTGGGAAGTGGAGCTGGAGAACGGTATCGCCGGCGTCGGCGCGCTCAACATCCTGCAGCAGTGCATCCTGGCGGGCGACCAGAGCTTCTGTGCCCTCGTCACCCGGGCATCGGATGGCTCGATCCTTGACCTGCTGAACAGCAACCTCAACTTCACGTCGCTCAACATCGAGGGCTGGGACTTCACCGTCAGCTACCGGTTGCCCGAATACTCGTTCGGCCAGTTCTCGCTGGTGTGGGACAACGCCTACCAGAGCAACTACGACTTTGGCGACGGCAACAGCGTGGTCGGCGAATACCTCGGCACGGGCAACAACAACTGGCGCCTGCGCACCAACTTGAACCTGCGCTGGGAGCTCGGTGACTGGGGCGCGAACTACGGCCTCCGCTACTACTCCCGTCAGGAAGAGGAAACCTGCGGCGTAGAAGGTGTGCCGCCTGGCGGCATCTTCGATGACCTCTGCAACGATCCGGATGGCCCAAGCTTCGTGCCGGCATTCGATGATTTCTTCCTGCAGAACTTCATCGGCGGCACCACGTACCACGACATCCAGTTCTCCTGGAACGCGCCGTGGAATGCCAGGATCTCGCTCGGTATCAACAACTTCACCGACAAGGATCCGCCAGTTTCGACCCTGGCGTTTGCGAACTCGTTCGATCCCGCCTACGAAGTGCCGGGCCGTTTCTACTACGCCCAGTACACGCAGCGCTTCTGATCCAGCGTTTCTCGATGCAAGGCTTCACCTGACGCAAGTCAGATACTCATTGCACTCATTCAACGGCCCCGGAAACGGGGCCGTTTTTTTATGCCCGCCCGGCGTCCCTTCCCCCTCGCCCCGCAACAACCGCGAGAGGGCGGCGCGCACCTGCGAATGCGACACGCCACTCCCCGTAGCAGCGCAGCTTGCTGCGCTGGCTCTCTGCGCGCCGCGAGGGCCCCCGCCCTCCGCGCCGAGCAAGCCCGGCGCCTACGAAAGCGACACGCCCCACGCCCCCGTAGCAGCGCAGCTTGCTGCGCTGGCAGCCCTCATTATTCGTGAACGCAAGCAGTTGCAACCCGCGCCACCTTTCACAAGTTTCGTTTAAGCCGATTCTGTGAAAGAAATCACGGTTATCTCGAGGTGCCGGCGTAATCTGGTGGTGCCCAAGACTGGGCGGGTGTCGCACAGCGACATCACACCATGAAGGAGGATCGAGATGAACAGGTCTTACCTGCAACTCGCGTCACTCGGCGCGTTCGCTTTCGCGTTGTCCACGCCCGCCAGCGCGGTGTCGTGCCCGGTCGGATGCGAACACTTCGGCAGCCAGTACGACTACTTTTGCGAAGCCTTCGTAAGTCCCCAAGGGGATTACACCTATTATTGGGAAGTAGGAATTGGGTGGCAGATCATGTATGCCAACGACGGTGCAATGGTGGCTCAATGCGCGAGTGGCGACGGGCCATGTGTGGGCTATGGGTTCAGTCGGAAAGTGACAGTTTACGATGGCGCACAGATCGTCTGCACGTTTGGTAACGTCTAGACTTCCGACCGTCCCAGTCGCCGGCCGGATGAACAACCTACTGAGAGATCACACCTAGTCATCCGGCCGACTCCAAGGCATGGAGGTAGGCTTACCCTCGCCCCGCAACGCGGGGAGAGGGTGGCGCGCAGCGCCGGGTGAGGGGCTTGCTGGAGCCGCGTCGCGAATCGGTTCTCGCTGCATCGCAATTTGGCGACCGGCCGGAGCGGGCCATTTCGCAACGTGCCGTTCATGGTTCGACCCTTCGTTAGGCTCAGGGTCACCACGAACGGTGTGAAAAGTTCGCGCAAGCGTGGACACAGATGTCGCGCCGCGCGTTCCCACCACGAACGGAAATTTCGCGCTCGGCGGCTGCGAGCGCTGGCCTTACCTGCACCAAGCAGGCCCGGCCCTGATAGGTGCAGGCCCGATCCGCCGGCCCGGCGCTTGAAGCTCAGCCGTAACCGGGCGGGATGTAGCGGAAGCGCTGCATCTGCTCGCGGTGGCGATCGACGACCCGACCGATCTGCTCGCGCGTCAGCACCTGGCGCCATTGATGCGCCCGACCGATGCGGAAGAATCGCGCGTCCGACTTCTCGGACGCCTCGATGAACCCGTCGCGCCGCTCGATGCCCGCCAGTGTCTGGAAGCTGGCATGGCGCATCGCGCGCCCGATGCGCTCACGATCGAGGACGCCCACGAGCTTTGCGACACGCGCGAAGTGCTTCGCCGGTTTCTCGAGCAGGTCTTCGTAGCGCACGGTCAGGAAGCCGGGGTGTTCGATGCCAGACCAGCTCGCCACGTGCGTCGACCAGGAGCCCAGCAATTGGCTGACCCAGCGCGACTCGTTCTCCGTGGCGGTTTCCTCGTTGCCCAGAAAATCGATCGCCGCGTCGAGGTCGATACCGAAGTGCTCACGCATGCTCACCACGACGTCGAGCGGATTGCGGACGACATAGATCCCGCCCGCCGTTACCTCGGGATTGTGCAGCAGATGCTGCCCGAAGCCGCCGCGGAAGTTGTGCGTCTTGACGTAGACCGTACCCGTCGCGCCCGCCGCGATGCGGGCCTGGACGGCGGGCCGGAGCGCAACGATCTCGTCGATCGAAAGCCCGGTGCTGGACCTGCCGGCAAGCGCCGAGTACAGCGCGGCGCTCGACTCGTCTTCGCAATACCGCGGCAGCTCCGATAGCGGGAGTGGCGTTGCCCGATTCGCGGCCAGGTTAGCCAGGAACACGCGCAGCCAGGTGTTGCCGGACTTGGGGTACGAGGCGAGCCAGAGGATGTTGCCCATTGCGTGATGCTAACGACCCGCCAGCGCAGGGTCACTGGGACCCTCACCCACCACATTTGGCGAGATATCAGTCGGCGGCCGATACACGTCCGATCACCATGCCGCGCGCCGCGCCTGTGCGCGGCGCCCGCCGGCGGGCCCCACGGAAGTATCGGAAAACTTGTCACCCATGCGGGTGATCGCGCACCCGGCCCGCGTGCATGATCGCTTCGCCCACAGCGTCACTCACAACCCGGGCGGGGCAGCGAGATGCGCATGCCGCGCATCGCCCGCTCGAGACTGCAGAAGCACCGCATGCCTTCGCTCCCCATCGTGCTCACGCGGGAGCACGGGCTTGCCGCCGACCGCGCTCGGCCGAGTTGCGCAGCGCCGTCAGCTGTCTGCCCACATGCGGAACAGGTTGCTGCGCACGGATTCCAGCAGCACCAGACTGCGCTCTCGCTGCTCCACGACACCGGTCAATCCGCGCAGTTCGTCGAGCTGGTTGAGCAGGTCCCGCCGGTGCGCGTCCGCGATGTAACTCTGCAGCCACGTGATCCCGACCAGTCGGGTGCCCCGTAAAACCGGAGCGACGCGATGGATGGTCGTGGAGGGATAGAGGATTGCATCGCCGGCAGCCAGCTTGTAACTGCGCACTTCGTCGGCAGACTGGATCTCCAGTTCACCGCCATCGTACTCTTCGGGCTCTGAAATGAAGACGGTGCAGGAAAGATCCGAACGCATCGGAGGTTGCGAGGCGAACATTGCCGCATCCACATGCCAGCCGTAAGTCATGCCAGGTCGGTACCGGGCCAGCGTCGGTCGCGCTATCTGCCGCGGCATAGACAGCGCGCTGAGCGCCGGGTGCGCGACCAGCGCATCCCGTAACAGCAATCCGGCTTCCGCGGCCGACTGGTCGCCATGCGAGATCTGTTCGTTGTGTTTGACGGTCGAAGCGGGATTGGTCAACCGTCCGTCGACGAAATTCAAAGACTCCGCGAGCGCGCGCACGCGAGTCAATGCAGCGGTTCCCAGTACTTGCGCAAGGACGTAGTTCATGGCTGCCGAAATGATAACCACGTGATGACACGCTGTCGCGTCTTCGCTCACTCTAGGCGCATGTCCGCGCCCGATAGTTCTGGATGAGCTTCGAGGAATCGCTGAACCCATGTTCGCCCAGCGAGTATTTGCGGTCCGAAGCGTAGACGCGAGAGGCCCATGTCGTGGTCGCGGTCGTCAACAGAGTATGCGTAGGACTGCGCCTTTGAATAGCGATTCCAGGCGGGAGAAGCGAGTGCGCACTCGAGATTGGATTTACCCAGGCGCAAATGAGCCGAAATTTGCGTCAGCACGGAGCGCGGGTTCCCCAACAGGCGATCAAAGTCTATTCGCAATACCTGTCCGCCGGACCGGGGGTGGGCTGCTAGCTCGGCGAACCGCAGTTGCTCGGCTAGCCATCCCATTGCACACATCTCCCATGGACGTTCCGGGATCGACGCAAGTGAGGGCGCTGCTGTCAATCGCGCAAGCGTTTGCCGCCGCTCCGGTGCTGATACCGCCGCATCACGAATCGATGCTTCGGATTTCATCAACGTCGCCAGATACGTTTCCAGCGGGACATCAAGTAGCACAGCGCGAGTTTCTTGAGAGGCGCCGAGGATCGAATTGATCAGCCCATTGCAGGAGCTGGTTGCCTTGACCAGCGTGCGCCGATGCGGCGCACACGGGGTTCCCCATCGTTCCAATAGCCAGCTGAGGATCACTTGGAATTGTCGAGGGAGCGGCGCAGTCTGCGGGGCGCCGGCTTCTGCCAACGTTCTCAGTGGCAAGGGTTCGCGAAGCACTTGCACTTCAGGCCACGATTGCAGCAAGCGGGAGAGCAAGGTTGAGCCGCAATGACCGATATGAAAGATGAAGTCTGGACCTGGCGCCGGAATGGATGGGCCATTCTCCAGGAGCGTATCGAGCGACAGCCAGATGCCATGGGTACCTGGATCCCAGAGGCGTTCGTCCAGAAACGACGCCGCAGCCCGCTGTTCCGAAGACATGCGCACAAAGAGGACTCGACGACCTGCAAAATCGAGCTTGAACGGCAGAAAGTCGGGATCTCGCAGTGGCGATGCGGTCACAAACGGCACTCTTTGACTCCGGGCAATTCTAACTCGCTGCTCCAGTCTTGTAAGTCACTGGCTGGACAAGCGGAACAATGCTCGTGTTCGACATGGGGTGGCGTGCTTCGTGGTGGTTGTAGCTCGCGACCAACCCGTCCAACCCGCGACGACGCCTCAACTCAACTCATGCCGTACTCCAGATGCGGCGATCCAGGTGGAATCGCAGCGGTATGGCCGATGGGAAGCACTGGTGATCGACTGCAAGGAGCGACGCCGGCCCACTACGAGTAGAGAGGTTGCGCGCGCAGCGCCGTGCGCCACAGCCACTTCTCGCCGACCTCGACCGCGCGGCCAATGTGTGCGGACAGGGGATCGGGTCGACCGTCGGTGCCGACGTTGTAGTGCAGCACGCCCATCCCGCGCTCGCCGCGGACCACGACGCCGGAGTCCGGATATTCGGTCTCGCCCCCACGCGCGGGAACCTCGAGGTAGAGCAGAAAGGTCGCGACCCGCTGCCCGCCGGTGTCGAATCGCTGGACGCGATTGGTCTCGATCTGCTCGTCCGAAAAGAAATCCACGTGCCGACGATATTCCTCGCCGGGCTGGTAACAGATGACCGAAGACGGCTCGAGCGTGTCGATGGCATGGTCGGAGGCGCCCGCAACACGCCGCTCCAGCAGCCGCACCACCGCGTCGCTCCGCATGGCGCCGAAGGGCGCACCGCGCCCGCTGAAACTCTCGAGCTCCGCGTCGTCGTTGGCGCTGCGTCCGGTCCGGTACACCTCGGCGCGCACGAGCGAACCCGAAACCTTGTTCATCAGGTGCGCGCATTCCTCGCGGGTGGCGAACTCCCGTGAGACGCCGACCCTGGGACGCGACGACAGCCACTCCCAGTCGCGCCGCCGTGCCCGCACTGGAACGCCGCTGCGCAGCACCGATGCGCGACCGCCTTCATCGATGAAAATCGCGGGGTGGGCCACGCCCGCGAGGTGCCTTTCCAGCTCGCTCACGATCTCCGCAACCGGCTCGCCGAGCCTTGCCTCTTTCGGTGCGAGTCGCGACAGCAGCGGCCCGGCCGCATCGAGATTGCGTTTCAGGCGGGCGTGCCATTCGACCCACACGGGTCCAGCCGCACTCTCCGGCGCCAGCTCGTCGGCCGCGCGGCGCGCGTCGATG